>NZ_JAFHAP010000001.1 GCF_016938855.1 Polycladomyces zharkentensis
TATTCACCAGACACGCCCTAATGGATTACGAAAGATGGGTAGAAAATAGAAAAACGCGGAATGAATCGCGCCTGCACGGAAGGGTTGGTTTTCCCCTAAAAGCCCTCCACGTATTACGCCGCCTGTTCCTCCGGCGGGTTGGTATACCCTTGAATGTACCGTTGGGATCGGTGGTTCAACCCCTGAGCTTCAAACTTTGCCTTTGTTCTTTTTTACAATGTTTTGTCATGCGCATAAAACAACCCCCACCATTGTACCGACGGTGGGGGCTTTCATCGACTATTCCTTCTGATCGGCGTACCGCCCGCGCAATTCAGCCAATACGTCGTCCAACGGCAGCTTGGCGTGCCTGAGCAACACCAACAGATGGTATAGCAGATCGGCTGTTTCGTAGCGCAGTTCTTCATGCGATTCGTTTTTGGCGGCGATGATCACCTCGGCTGCCTCTTCGCCCACTTTTTTCAGGATTTTGTCCAGTCCTTTTTCAAACAGATACGTGGTGTAGGAACCTTCCGGGCGTTCCGCCTCACGCCGGGCGATCAGGGATTCCAACCGGTTGAGGATGTCGAATCGGTCTGTCGCCGTTACTTCCCCGGATGGATCAACGGGGCGAAAACAACTGACCGCACCAGTGTGGCAGGCCGGTCCGTTGGGGATCACCTTGACCAACAGAGCGTCCCGGTCACAATCCCAATGGAGGGAAACAACGCGTTGCGTATGACCCGACGTTTCCCCTTTGTGCCAGAGCGATTGGCGTGAACGGCTCCAAAACCAGGTTTCCCCGGTGTCCATCGTTTTCTTCAACGCGGTTTCGTTCATATAGGCCAGCGTCAGCACTTCCTTGCTCACCGCGTCCTGGACGATGACGGGAACAAGACCGCGTTCGTCCCATCGGATCGCGCTTATGTCGATTTGACCGTCCACCGCACGTTCACTCCTTTGTCCGCCAAATACCGCTTCACTTCTTCGATGGAAAGCTCCTGATAGTGGAAGATGGACGCCGCCAGTGCCGCATCCGCTCCCGCTTCTTCGAAAGCCTCATAAAAGTGGCGTGCTTCCCCGGCCCCGCCGGAAGCGATGACCGGCACGCGTACCGCTTCCGCCACTGCGCGGGTGAGTGCCAAATCGTAACCGTCCTTTTGTCCGTCCTGGTCCATGCTGGTGAGCAGAATCTCGCCCGCTCCGCGATCGACCGCTTCCTTGGCCCATTCGACGGCACGTTTGCCTGTTTCCCGTCTGCCGCCGTGCGTGTAAACGAACCAATCGCCCCGTTCGGGATCGTATTTGGCGTCGATCGCAACGACGATGCACTGGCTGCCGAACCGGCGGGCACCGTCTTCGATCAGCCGGGGATTCAAAATGGCGGAAGTATTGATCGACACCTTGTCCGCACCGGCACGAAGGAGCTGGAACATGTCCTCCACCGAACCGATGCCGCCTCCGACCGTAAAGGGGATCGTCAGTTGCGCCGCGGCGCTTTGCACCACGTCGACCATCGTTTTGCGCCCTTCGTGGGAAGCGGAGATATCCAGAAAGACCAGTTCATCCGCTCCTTCCCGGTCATACAGACGGGCCAGTTCCACGGGATCACCGGCATCACGCAGTTGTTGGAAGGAAACACCCTTGACCACGCGTCCGTCTTTTACATCCAAGCAGGGAATGATCCGTTTGGTGATCATGGGGCTGTCTCCTCACTTTCAACGGCACGAACCGCCTCGCTCAATCGGATGTCGCCGGTATACAGCGCCCGGCCCACGATGGCCCCGGCCACGCCTTCCTGTCGGTGGCTGGCCAGCTCCGCCAGATCGGACACGTCCCGCACGCCGCCGGATGCGATTACCTGCTTGCCGCAGGCGCGGGCCAGCGAGCGCACCGCTTCGACATTGGGACCTTGCAGCGTGCCGTCCCGAGAAATGTCCGTGAAAATGAACGTTTCCGCACCGTGTCTGGCCATCTCCACAGCCAATTCTTCGGCGCTCACTTCGGCCGTTTTCAACCATCCGTGGGTGGCGACGCGTCCCTCCCGCGCATCGACACCCAGCGCAATTCGGTCCCCGTAATCGGCCAACGCCGCACGGACAAACTCCGGATCGTCAATGGCAGCGGAGCCGATCACCGCCCGCTGCACACCGATGGACCACAAACGCTCCAGCCGCTCGCGCGTGCGCACGCCGCCCCCCACTTGCACCGGGATGTCCACCGCGGCCACAATGGCACGGATCACGTCCTCGTTGACCGCTTCACCGGAACGTGCCGCGTCCAGATCCACCACGTGGAGCCATCGCGCCCCCTCCCGCGCAAACTGCCGCGCCACTGCGACGGGATCTTGGGCGTACACCGTTTCCGCATCGTAATCGCCTTGGTATAAGCGGACGCATCGTCCGCCGCGCAAATCGATCGCCGGATATACGACGAAACTCATACCATTCCCACCTTTTCCTGACAGCGCTCGGCAAATCGTTTCAGAAGGGCCAGGCCCAATTCACCGCTTTTCTCCGGATGAAACTGCATACCCACGATATGGCCGCGACCCACAATCGCCGTGACGGGTCCGTGATAATCCGTCACCGCCCATACATCCTCGGGATTATCCGCCTGAACGTGATAGGAGTGGACGAAATAGACGTGCCCTTCCTCGATGCCGCTGAAAAACGGATGCGGCCGGTCAAACGACAACCAGTTCCATCCCATGTGCGGCACTTTCATCTCACCGGTAAACGGCACCACATGACCCGGCAGCAGGTTCAATCCTTGATGGTATCCGTGTTCCTCGCTGCTGGTAAACAGCAACTGCATCCCGAGGCAGATACCCAACAGCGGTTTGCCTGCCAATGCCTCCTCGCGGATGACGTTGTCCAAACCGCGCTCTCCCAGTTCCCGCATCGCGTCACCGAACGCACCCACTCCGGGGAGAATCAGCGCGTCGGCATTTCGGAGCACTTCGGGATCTTCCGTCACCGCGTATTCAAATCCCATGCGTTCCAGCGCCTTGCTGACGCTGTGCAAATTGCCCATCCCGTAATCCACGATGGCAATCATCGTCACAGCACTCCTTTGGATGAAGGTACGCCTTTGACGCGCGGGTCGATCTGGGTCGCCTCGTCCAGCGCCCGTCCCGCCGCCTTGAACAGCGATTCGATCATATGGTGGGTGTTGCGTCCGTAATGCAGGATGATATGCAGGTTCATCCGCGCCGACAGCGCCAACTTCCAGAAAAACTCATGGACCAATTCAACGGTAAACGTACCGACCCGCCGATCGGGAAATTCGGCCCGGAACTCCAGGTGCGGCCGGTTGGACAGATCGACGACCACCTGACCCAGCGTTTCATCCATCGGGACAAACGCGTTGCCGTAGCGGCGAATCCCTTTCTTGTCCCCCAGCGCTTCCGCCAATGCCATGCCCAAACAAATGCCGATGTCCTCCACGGTATGGTGATCGTCAATGTGGATGTCCCCGCGTGCGGTCACTTCCAGATCAAACAGACCGTGTTTGGCGAACAGATCCAACATGTGCTCCAAAAAAGGGACGCCTGTGTCCAATTGCGTCCGTCCCGTTCCGTCCAGATTGAGCCGGACCACAATGTCCGTTTCGTTGGTTTTCCGCTTGATTTCCGCCATTCGCTCACGCATCGTTTTCACCCTTTTCCTTCCGTTCCAGCCGCACGCGGATCGAGGCCGCATGGGCTCCCAATCCCTCACCCTCGGCCAGGCGCACCACATGCGGTCCGTCCCGGAACAGGGCTTCACGGCTGTACGCGATCACGCTCGATTTTTTCATGAAATCGTCCACACTGAGCGGCGAGGAGAAACGCGCCGTTCCGTTGGTCGGCAGTACATGGTTGGGACCGGCGAAATAATCGCCCACGGGTTCGGGGCTGTACGGTCCGAGGAAGATCGCCCCGGCGTTTTTCACTTTCCCGATCCAGTCCCAAGGCTGCTTCACCATGAGTTCCAGATGTTCCGGAGCCAAACGGTTGGCGGTGGCAATCGCCTCTTCCATGTCGCTTGTCACGCAAATCGCTCCCTGCTCCCGCAACGACTGTGCGGCGATCTCCCTGCGTTCCAACCGTTCGCACTGCTGCACCAACGCCTGCGCCACTCGCTCGGCCAATGCGGGAGACGGTGTGATCAACACCGCCGAAGCCATCGGGTCGTGTTCGGCTTGAGACAACAGATCCGCCGCCACCCACTCCGGATCGGCGGTTTCGTCGGCGACGACGACGATTTCGCTCGGCCCGGCGATCATGTCAATGTCCACATCGCCGAACACCATCTGTTTGGCAAGCGCCACGTAAACGTTGCCCGGCCCGACGATTTTGTCGACGGGGCGAATCGATTCGGTACCGTACGCCAGTGCGGCAACCGCCTGTGCACCGCCCACTTTCCATATTTCCGTCACCCCGGCTTCCTTGGCGGCGACCAACGTGGTGGCCGGGATACGTCCATCCCGGTCAGGCGGCGTTACCATCGCGATTTCCTCCACGCCCGCCACCTGTGCGGGAATGGCGTTCATCAGCACGGAGGACGGATAAGCGGCTCGCCCTCCCGGAACATATATACCAACCCGTGCAAGCGGTCGGATCAATTGCCCCAGTATGGTGCCGTCCGCTTCCGGATGAAACCATGATGTCTGCCGCTGACGCTCGTGGTAGCGACGGATGCGTTCCGCCGCCTGCCGGAGGGACGTCAGCCACTCTTCCGTCACTTCCCGGTAGGCGAGCGCGATTTCCTCTTCCGTCACGTCCAACCGTGTCAGATCGGCACCATCAAACTGGCGCGTGTAGGCAAGCAAGGCCCCGTCACCGCCGTTCCGCACTTCATTCAGAATGGTGCGCACCGTATGCCGCTGTTGCTCCGTACCCTTGTCCACCGAGCGACGGGTATTCAGCTCCCCCGGCTTCACGATTGCGATCATCACACGCTCCCTCCTTGATGAACCGTGTCGGCCAACGAGCGGGTCAAGACATCAATCCGTTCACTTTTCATGCGATAGCTGGAGCGATTGGCGATCAGGCGCGAGGTGACGGTGGTGATGGTTTCCAGTTCCACCAATCCGTTTTCTTTCAGGGTACGCCCGGTTGACACGATATCCACGATCCGGTCGGCCAAACCGATCAAAGGAGCCAGCTCGATCGAACCGTTCAACCGGATCACTTCCACTTGCTGCCCCCGTTCGCGAAAATACCGGTCGGCAATGCGGGGATATTTCGTCGCCACCCGCGGATGGAGCGTCGGTTGCCAGTCCGGCAAACCGGCGACGGAAATCCGGCAAGGGCTGATGCGCAGATCGAGCAGCTCGTACACATCCCGCTCTTCTTCCAACAACACATCCTTGCCCACCACGCCCAGATCGGCCGTACCATACTCCACATAGGTCGGCACATCCATCGGTTTGGCGAGGAAAAAGGAAAGGCCGGCTTCCGGCACGGTGACGATCAATTTCCGCGAATCCTCGCTCAGCTCGTCCGGGATGGGAAAACCGGCTTCCCGCATCAGGTTGACGGCTTCCTCAAAAATCCTCCCTTTCGGCATCGCGATCGTCAACATGTCATTCATCGCCCTTCCTCCTCCCCGATGCGGATCACTTCGTCAAATAACGCCAACCATTCGTCCGACGGATGTCCGCCCTCGTCATCACGCCACTGTAACACGACATGGTGTCCCTGTTCGCGCATCCGCTTGGCGACATGAATCGCCTCTGAACGGCGTGACCGGTCGAACAGAACAGCCACCCGCCGCCCCTGCGGTTCTGTCACTCCGCCTGCTTCCATGACGCGATCCAGCTTTACCGCAAACCCTGTCGCCGGAAGCGGACGGTCAAACCGCTCCAACAACCGGTCGTAACTTCCCCCGCTCAAGACGGGAAAGCCGAGAGAAGCCGTATATCCTTCAAAATAAATGCCCGTATAATAACCCAAACTGCCAACCAATCCCAGATCCAGCACCACGTGCGGCGTCACACCGAAATCGTCGAGCGACGACCACATCGCTGAAAGCCGCTCCACCGCCGCCTGTGTCTCCGGAGACGATGTCACCAAGTTGAGCGACATCAACTTTGAGGGATTTCTCCGTACCTGAAGCAACGATGTCAATTCCCGTTTCACCGAATCGGGCAAGGAAAATCGCTCCAACAAACCAAAAAACCCAACCATATTGCGGGCTCCCAACGACTCTTTCAGTTCTTGGACCGCATCTTCATCCGTCACTGCCTGCCGCAGCACTCCATCCAGCAGGCCCACATGACCCACAGCCAATTGAAACGCGTCCAACCCGCATGCCCGAATCGTTTCCACCGCAAGCGCGATCACTTCCGCTTCCGCTTCGGGCGAAGCCTCCCCGACGAGTTCCACGCCGGATTGGAAAAACTCGGCGTTGCGACCCGCGGAACGTTCCTGTGCCCGAAACACGCTGCCATGGTACAACAGTCGAAGCGGTACGGGCACCTCCCGCAACACGGACCCCACCATGCGCGCAATCGGTGCGGTTTGGTCGGGACGCAGCACGAGTGTTTTTCCTTCCCGGTCGATCAGCTTAAACAGTTTCTCTTCGGGAATGGCACTGGCGAGACCCACGGTGTCATGGTATTCCAGCGTCGGCGTAATCACTTCCTGATATCCCCAACGCTCGAAACACCGATGAATCCGCTGTTCCACCGCGCGTTTCTTCGCCGCCAATGACGGCGGAAAATCACGAAATCCGGTCGGTTTTTCAAATTCCCGCGGTTTTGCCATCCCATTCCACTCCCAGCGATGCTTTAGTTTGCTAATAAATTAAAGTATTTTTCTGGTAGTGTAACACCGACTTCCACCAGCGTCAATCCCCCACCAGAGGCATGGGGTCATCTCTTTCGATTACTGAGGATAACAATTTTTACCACATCATTGTCGCTCGCCCGAAAAACAAATGACCACCGATAGACGAACCAGAGATGCCCTAAATCTTCACCCCCGCTCTTTGATCCGGCGCCACCGCGAAAACTTTCTTCCCCGATTTCGGCCACCCTTTACCGGGAAAAAAGATGGAAGCCTTCACGCTGTTGATTCAACAACCATTCCGCCATTTGCTCCAGTGCGCGGCTGCGATACGAATGCTTCATTTGTTCTTCAGGCGTCATCGCGGCCAACACCCGTGTTTCGCCGTCGGGGATAAAGATGGGATTGAATGGCAAGCCCGCTTCCGGTCGGATGTCATCGGGAATCGGATCGAGGATGCGACCGGATGTCCGTGCGGAAAACAGACCGGTTCTCCCGTCCCAAGAAACAGCGATGCACCCTTCAAACCATGCCGTTCGATCTTCCCCTTCCAATAGTTTTCTCACTCCGCGGTAACCAATCCGGTCAAACACCCTTTTGGTCAACACACCGGGAAAATGGTCGTATGCGGCGAAAAAAATTCCGGCGTCATCCACCATGACACGGTCGTATCCCATTCGGCGAATTTGCCGCAGCTTTTCCATTGTGACCGTTTGGATTTCTCCACTGGAAGGCTCCCACAAATCGACGGGCAATCCGATCACGTCGATCCCGAATCGGGACAGTACCCGTTTCGCTTCTGCCAATTTTCCTTCATTTTGTGTGGCAAATTGCAACTTCACTTCCCATTCCCCCGTTCCCGTACCATTATAATGGATGGCAGTCGGTATATGGGCAAAAAACCGTCATACTCAGAGGGCGACACTTTTTTTATACTTGAAGGGGAAATCACGGGTCCCATCTCCGTCTTCGCATTTCTCATACCCATAAGTCGATTTGAAACGGAGGAGGGAGAACATGAGCTCATTGGCCCATCTTTTCATCATGATCGGCATCATCCTGGAATTGGCCGGTGCGTTTTTCCTGCTCCGAAGAAACAGCGCCGGTTGGGAAGCGGTGATTCTGGGGCTTCTCTGCCTGTTGGTCGGTATTCTGGCACGTTGACAAAACGGGCTGACAAAGTCACCGGGTGGATCTTTCCCGCTCATCCCTTGGGATCAGGATCAGTATGATCCACATCGCCCCTTCGATTCGGTTCTCCGACCGCTACACCCTGGTTACCGGAAAAAGGCCGCTCTGTTTGTTCCGTCCTTTTCGATATCTGATTTGGGTACTTCTCCTCCCGAAAATGTGGTATCCTACCATACGAAACCCTGATCGGAAAGGACGCGAGTGCCCTTGTATGCAACATGGAAAAAATGGCTGTTTCGATTGGACCCGGAAACGGCACACGAGTGGACGATACGCAGTTTGCAGGCCATGCAGTCCGTCCCTGCACTTCTTGCCGCTGTCGAACGTCGCATGCGCGTAAAGGATGATCGGCTCGCCGTCTGTTGCTGGAATCGCATTTTTCCCAACCCCGTCGGTCTGGCGGCCGGGTTCGATAAACACGCGGGCGTATACCCGGCGTTGGCCGCTTTCGGGTTTGGATCGATCGAGGTAGGGACACTCACTCCACGCCCCCAACCGGGCAATCCGAAGCCACGCTTGTTCCGACTGCCGGAAGACGAGGCCATCGTGAATCGGATGGGCTTCAACAACAGCGGCATTGAACATGCAGCCCGATCTTTTGTCAGTCTTCCCCGACCCGCCGTTCCCATTGGCATCAATTTGGGTAAAAACAAGGACACCCCCAATGAACAGGCGTCCGACGACTACCGGATCGGACTGCGGACGCTGTACGGATACGGCGATTATTTCGTTATCAACATCAGTTCTCCCAATACGCAAGGTTTGCGTGATCTTCAGCAAATGAACGCCCTGGACCGGCTGTTGCTTGAGGTGATGGCGGAAAAACGGCAACTGCAACAAGAAACGGGCGAAGAGCGCCCCATTCTGCTCAAGGTGGCTCCCGATATGCCGCTGGAGATGTTGTCCGACATGGTGCGGATCGGATTGCAACACCGCATCAACGGATTCATTGCCACCAACACCACGTTGGCCCGGGAGGGATTGAAAAACGCGCATGCCGGAGAAACCGGCGGCTTGAGCGGGAAACCGCTCCGACGCCAATCCACCGAGTTCATCCGGCACATCTACCGGGAATCCGAGGGCCGGGTACCCATCATCGGGGTAGGCGGCATCTTCACCGGTGAGGACGCCTACGAAAAAATCCGGGCAGGCGCCCGGCTGGTTCAGGTGTATACCGGCATGATCTACCGCGGCCCCGGCATCGCCAGAGAGATCAATCAAACGTTGATCCGTCTTTTGGAACGCGACGGATTGGATTCCATTGAAGCAGCCGTCGGAGCGGACGTGTGATATGCTGTCTCGAATGATCCGGAGCATTTTGGTTTCCCAATTTCACTGTGCTACCCTTGGACGTGAGGAACGTTCCGGTGCGAAGGACCGTCCGCTCCTCGCCTTGTGCCATCAACAAGGCCCGTCCCAGACCCCGTTTATGAGGGTCGGCTTTTTTTTATGAGCCGAAATGTCGTCCATCAACCGACTCCATTTCCATCCGAGCGAACGGTCAAGTGCATCAGCCATTGGTTCAGCTGTTCGATTCGTCCCGCTGGAATCCGCGTGCCTTATACCCCTCCATCTTGCATATTTCTCCTTGCAAGACATGCCGTACAGGAAGCGCGATCTCTCCGCTTAGTTGGTGGAACTCTTCTGGAGACAGTGATGCAATGCATGAATGCAGAGCTTACCGCCGCAGCCCCGGATTGGCACTTTCTATCTCGGGAGATATTTCATTACTGTATTGACATTTATTATAATTATCAATATTATAATGAATTGAAAGGACATTTTACTGCAATGGCGGAATTCGGCGTTGAAGAAGTCGAACGGTGATTGCTCCGGTTGTTCTGTTCAAGTTCACTCTCATCAGAACCGGATGTGGGGGGAGGAACAATGAGAAACCCAAATCTGACTCAAACGGAATATGAACGGGAAATGTTGAAAAAAACAATCAAACGATTTCGTTCTAAAATGAGTCCAAGCCTGGCACGATTAGCAAAACAATCTGAAGCAGTAGCGAAGCAGTTTATTCCAAGCCCATATGAAGCACTGGATTTCGGTACGGAAACACCCTTCGAGGCAGGAAAGAATAATCAAGGAATCTATGGTTTGGAACGGATATATGAAGACCGGGCTGTCATTACCCCTTATTTCGAGTGTTCAGCATACTGCCGATATTGTTTTAAAAAAACGAGAACATTGGCCGGTTCAGCTAAGCGGATGAGTGATGAAGATATTGAGAAAGCGGTTCAGTTTATTTCATCCGACGAGAGAATCCGGACAGTGTTGATTACGGGTGGAGACCCTTTTCTCGATCCTGAATTACTAAAAAAAGTATTGGATAAAGTGTTCCCCATTCCCCATGTGCGCAATATCCGGATCGGAACGCGCAACATTTTGTTTTCGCCGGAATCAGTCACTGATGATTTAGCCAAAATGATCGCCAGTTATAAACGAATTGATTATCATGACCCCCGATTATCAAAAAACATCTCCATCGGATTGTCCATCAATCATGTGGATGAATTGACAAAAGAGGTTGTACGTGCCTATCAGCGGTTGATCAAAGAAGGGATTACCGTTTGGGGACAGGTGGTCTTGCTGAAAGGAATCAATGATTCGGTACGTTCCATTCGCGATTTGGTGGAAGCTTTCCTGTCTACGGGAATCATTCCTTACTACCTGTTCCATTGTATGCCGGTGGTTGGGGCCAAGCATTTCCGCACTTCTGTACAAAAAGGTCTGGATATCCTTCGAGAACTGTCCCCTTATTCAGGAACTACCGCATTTCAATATGTATATGTTACGCCAATCGGGAAACACCGTATTGCGCCGGGACACCAATTGGAGTATGTGGACATTGATGGACAAAGATATATTCGCTCAGTCACTCCATATAAGGCTGCCGATTTTTTGGAATTCTCCGATAGCGACCAACTTCCTCCGTTGCATGAAGTGAATGAAGACGGCTATATCGTATCCCATTATCTTGACGGTCACGATGATGAGGAGATTTTGGCATGAACAAAGCGATGGTTTTTGTCGAAAATCAGGCGTTTGGTATTTTGGTAAAATTGGCGAAACGTTCAAAGGAACGGGGATTTGATAACTTTGTGTTGTTTCGACCCATGCATCCCCATGAAAAAGAGCAGTTGAAGCAATATGAACAAGCGTACAAACAGCCCCTGTTTGATCGCCTGGTAGAAACAGAGCGATGGGATTTCGATCATATCAAGAAGGCTGTCGAAGAGTTTGAAAAGGAAAAAAGCTTGGCGGGTCTGATCTGTGTGGGTGGTTTTTTCACTCAGGACGGTCTTCTTGGAGCCCATGTGGCAAAGTTGGCCGAAGAAAGGGGACTTCCCACACAGTCAGTGGAAGGGTTATACCGTTCCAATAATAAATATCTGACCAGGGACACGCTTTTCCACGCCGGTCTCAATACAGTCGATTTCGGTCTTGCCACTGATGAAGAGAGTTTGCTCAGGCATGCGGAGCGAATTGGTTACCCCGTTATTCTAAAGCCGATTAACGGTTGCGCATCACAATTGGTGATCAAATGTGAAAACGAACAAGAATTGATTAAAGGATTTCATATGGGATTAAAAAAGTTGCCACAATCCTTGTACAAACACATGTACTCTTGCATTCACCGGTTTCCCGACCAGAGCGGAAAGATGATCGAATTTAATCCCCTCACTTCCATGTTGGTTGAAGGTTATATTTCCGGCCGAGAAGCAAGTGTGGAAATCGTGGTAACGGAAACTGAAGTGATTCCCCTATTGGTTCATGACAAGGTTTTGGTGACGGAAGGTGACAGAGTCGTATACGAACATTTACTGGTTGTTCCGCCCGTAAGGTTTCATGATAAGGAAATCCAAAGAATGAAAGAATATGCGGTAAAAGTGGCGAAAGCAACGGGTATCAAAAACGCTCTTTGCCATGTGGAATTGCGCTATGACGAAAAAACCGGTCCTCAGCTCTTGGAAATCAATCCGCGAGTGGGTGGAATGCTTGTCACGCAGAGTTTGGAAACCATGATCGGTTTTTCCGTACCGGACGCTATATTGGATTTGGCTCTTGGAACTTTCAAACCCGGCACTTATGACAGCATTTCCGATTTGCATGCCATGTTTACATTGTATCCGCCTCATTCGGGTTATTTCGAACGGGTGGAAGGACTCGACAAGTTGAAAAGGTTACCCGGCATTTTGTCCACCACATTGTTGTTCCCGGAAGGTTCATATATTCATGGTGACGATGAGGAAGTTTTTCTTTTAATGGGATGGATGAGGGGAAACAGTTACGAGGAAATTCTCTCCGTTTACGAGGAAGCAAAGAAAGTGGTTCGTTTCCATATCATCAAAAAAGAAAAGGGGAAATAAAGTCAGCCTTCTGCTAGGGAAGGCTGACTTCTTCGGGGAGTGGATAAAATGGTGAATCGATTGTCATTAAAGAAAGACCCCATGTTCTATTTTTATATACTTGCTGCAAGCAAAGGGATTTCCGATATTGGAAACTTTCTAAACATGGTTATTTTTAATCTTTATGCTTATGTTTTGACGGGCAGTGCTTGGGCCATGGGGCTTTTTATGGCGATTCGGCTTTTCGGAGGCTTTTTTTTCGGCTTTTTCTCCGGAATATTGGCTGATTGGATGAACAGGAAAACATTGATGATATTTGCCGACATCATTCGTGGTGTTGCACTCGTCTTGTTGGTTCTGGCTCCGATTCAGTGGTCAATGGTGCTGTTGGCAGTTACTTCTTTCATACTCGGTTCCTTTGGTCAAGTGTTTAACGTTGCTCTGCAATCCAGTATTCCGGTGATCGTGGGGAAAGAACAACTGGTAAAAGCAAATTCATTGATCAATGCGCTTCAATCTGTCGGAATGGTGATTGGTACTCTCACCGCCGGAATTGCTTTGAATGTGTTGGGATACCGTCCCCTGTTTCTTTTTGATGCCTTCACCTTTTTTCTGTCAGCAGTCATTTTGATTTTCCTCCCCATCCAAACCAGGGAACAAAATTTGGAGAACCAAGCCGGACCTGTTGAATCGAAAGTCAACTTGATTAAGGAGGTAAAGATCTTATATCAGTATTTGAAGTTGCTGCCCATTTTGATGGCGCTCATGTTTATTCGTTTTATCGATACCTTTGGTTCCGCTTCTCATAATGTGGGTATGCCCGTTTTTTCTGCTCAATTAAAGCCTGATAAGCCTTCCTTCTATGCCGGGATCATCTGGGCGTCTTGGGCGGTGGGCAACTTGATCGGAGCGCGCGGCTTGGTCAAATGGTTAAGCTTGAACAAAACCAAAGTGAGCGAAATGGCCTTTGGCATTTCCACTTTTTTCATGTCCGCCTTTTTTATCCTGTTATTTTGGGGTCAGCATTGGTCCTTCATCTTAATTTGTGCGTTACTTGCAGGTGTCTCTGACGGCATATCCGCGATTTGCTACAATTCACGCCTGCAAAATGAGCCTGATCATATCAGGGGAAGGATTTTCGGTGTCTCTTCCTCCTTCCACACTGTTGGTTTTGGGATCGGGATGCTTGTTTGCTCGCCGTTACTTGACGTTATTTCCCCATTTCAAACAGTAGCCATCATGCACGGTCTTCCGCTCATGATGTGTATCTGGTTTGTTGCATTTCACATGAAAAGAAGCAAATATGTTGAAAGGAAATGGCCAAGGGGAAAATCGATGAGTTAAATTGTTACACAAAAAAAGATAGCCTGATTGAAACCGCCTTACCCTCAGTGACACCTTTGCTGTATTGAAATGGAGGAGAAGGTGGGATAGGAGTCCATGGATAAACAAACTGGATTTGTACGGGGCAAGGGGAAAGTGGATAACCAGCATCAAGAGTTGATCCCGTTGAAAAAAGAGGGAATATCCCGTTTTTCTGTCGAAATTCCGATATCATGACACCTTCCAAAGCGAGGCGAACAAATGATGGAGGACAGGAACCGATCCGCCCGTTTCGGCTACGCTTGCTTCGTGACCGTTACGGGGGTCGTGTTGGGATTGTGGGGAACATGGAGCGACCTCGATCCGCGTGCCCCCCGATTCCTTCCCCTTTTCCTTACGGAATGTGCAGTGTTGCAAGTAGTGCTGACGCTTCCGCCGATACTCGCCCGACTTCCTGCGGTCCAATCGTTGACCCTCAGCGGGGCATTCGCCACCGGCATTTTCGCCATCTTTATCGACACATACCACTGGTTCATCCCCAGCTTTTTGATCATGACCGGGGGATATTATGCAGTAGAGCAAACCAACACATCCTCTGCAAGATGAAAAGACCGTCACCAGAAGAAAAGCGGGAGCGGCGACGGTTGCCGCACCTCGGTTGCTTACTCACAATGTTCCGTGGAAACGGGTAATCCCTCTGATTGCATCGACTGCCTTGTGCCGTATCGCCACTGACCAAAAAAGAGTAAGGAAGGATTTCCCGCTCTTTGCGTGGAAATGGTTGTAGAGGAGGAGTCCGAGGACGGGTCGCGTTCCTTTCTTCGTCACACGGCGAAGAAAGGAGGTGATGCTTGTGACGGAAACGATCGATTTGCTATCGCTGGTGTTGCAAGTTGTTGCAACTACTGCGTTGGTGATACAAGTTGTCGTTCACGTCGTGACATCACGAAAAAAGTGACCCGTGGGCCTGCCAACCTGAGGGTCACTTTTTCGTGATCAATGGGTTGTAAGAACGCGGCCCTACTGAGGGCTCCTTCTCACTTATTTATATTATACGCATATGTTGGCAAAAAAATCAAACTCATTTGTGGTAGGAAACAGGCTGTGAAAAGTCCGTCGTTTTGCGCACCCTACTCCGTCGTCGCTTCCGTATGCCGATTCCGCGCCAACCGGTCTCTCATCCGTGTGAGCATGCTGTACATAATCGGAACGATAAAGAGGGTCAACAGAGTGGAGGAAGTCAGCCCCCCGATCACCACAACGGCCAATCCCTGTGATATGAGTGACCCTTCACCATAACCCAGACCCAGTGGCAACAGGGCGAACACGGTGGCCAGCGCTGTCATCAGAATCGGTCGCAACCGGGTACCTGCCGCCTCCAACAGCGCCGAGCGGACGTCCAGACCACGTGCCCGTTGTTGCTGAACCCTGTCGATCAGCACGATCGCGTTGGTGACGACGATGCCGATCAGCATCAGCGCTCCGATCATCGCGGATACACTGATCGGCTGATCCGACAACCACAAACCGATCAAACCGCCGATCACAGCATACGGCAAGGAAAACAGGATCGTGAACGGAGCAGTCGCTTCGCCAAAGGTAACGATCATCACCAAGTAGACGGCGGCCACAGCCACTATCATGGCCACTCCCAGCTGGCCAAAGCTTTTCTGCATCTCCTCCGTGTCGCCCCCCAGCGTTACCTTCACGCCGGACGGCAGTTTCACCCCGTTGATGATTTGCTGGACTTGCCGTGACAGCGCCCCTGTGTCCTTGCCGATCACGTCGCCGGAGACCTGGGCATACTGAGAGCCGTTTTCCTTTTGAATGGTGACAGGCCCCTGCTCAACCCGGACGGAGGCGATGTCCCCCAAGTTGACCATTTTGCCTGTCGGGGTCAACAATTGAATGGCTTTCAATCGCTCAACGGAGTGCAGGTCCTTGTTTTCCAACCCCAGTTTGATCTCCTCAGTCTGGTTCCCATTCTCCAGCTCGCCTACTTTGTCCGCCTGCAACAATCCGCGAATCGACATCGCCACCTGCATCGGCATCAAACCGTGTTGGGCCGCTTTGGCCTCATCGACATGGACGGTAACCAGTTCCTTTTGTTCACTCAGGTTGTTGGTCACGTTGGTAAGACCGCTCACATGCTTCATTCTGTCCGTCAGGATGTCGGCCGTTTTCCGGATGTCCGCCATTCGTTCCCCTTTGATGATCGCAACAATCTGGCTGGAAGGCGGTCCGATGCTTTTCACTTCGGATACTTGCAGTTCACCGTTTCCTTTGATTTTCCTTAAATCGTTTCGCACTTGGGACAAGAAACGGTCCATGTCCGTATCCGGATCGAGGTTGGCAAACAGGGACACCTTGTTGGTGCTGCCGATCGTACCATCCCCTGCCAGCTGTCCGCGCAAGTTGCCCACGGTCGTGGACACTTGCTTTACTTGGGGATAGGCGCGTAATTTCGCTTCCAGCTTGCGAGCCTGGGCGTCGGTGGTACGCAAAGCGGTCCCCGGCGGCAATTCCAGTTTCACTTGCAAAGCTTTGTCCTTTTCGGACGGAAGGAAGCTGGTTCCCACCAACGGGATGAGAAACAGACTGGCGACAAGTGCCAAGGTGGACACCGACAGAACGATACCTTTGTGATCCAGTGCCCATGCCAACGCCCGTCGGTAACCGGCCGCCATTCCGCTTTCCTTCTCTTTGAAGCGCCGCCGTTTTCCTTTGTTCAAGAGCATCAGTTTCGCCATCAACGGAACGACCGTGACGGCGACGATCAGTGAACAAAGAAGGGCAAACACCACCGTCAGCGCAAACGGCAGAAACACTTTGCCGACGATGCCGCTCACCAATCCCAACGGTACAAATACCGCCACCGTCGTGAGGGTGGAAGATGTGATGGCCGCCCCCACTTCCTTGGTGGCACAGGCGATCAGATCGACGGTTCGCTCGCGGTTTTGCATCAAGTGGCGGTAAATATTTTCAATCACGACGATGCTGTCGTCCACCACGCGCCCGATGGCAACAGCCAAACCGCCCAGGGTCATCACATTCAACGTGATGTCCGCCTGTTTAAGCAAAATCAGCGTGGCCAGCACCGACAGCGGAATCGAGACGACGGCGATCAATGTCGTTCGGAAATTGCGCAAGAACAAGAGAATCACAACGGACGCAAACAGTGCACCCAACAAACCTTCCCGCACCATTGTGTGAATGGACGCCTTCACCGCACGCGACTGATCAAACAGCAGTGTGAATTGCACATCGGGATTCTGCTTTTTCAGCGTCCTCAGTTTGGCCGAGACCGCTTCAGCCGCTTCCACGATGTTGCCGTCGGGGTCCTTGATCAACTCGATGTTGACCGACGGCTTCCCGTTCATACGCGTAATCACGGTGTTGTCATGTCGCGATTCGCTGATGTCGGCGATCTCGGACAGTTTGACCGTCTGAATTTGTGCTTCCTTGATTTCCGGTTTGCCGCTTGTTTTCGGTTGCTCCCCCATTCCGCGCGGGACTCCGCCTGCTGGTGCCCCCTTGGGTTGCGGCATCTGCTTTTGCAGTTGGCTCAGCTGTGCATTGAGCTGTTTCAGCGCTTGCATCTCGGCGGCCACTTTCGGTTTCAACTGCGCCACCTGTGCGGCTGCTTCCTGATCCTGCGGGTTTTGCTTGAGCCGCATTTCCGCGGCGTTAAGTGCGATTTGATCCCCCAACAGCTGTGCCTGCAGTTGCTGTGCCGCCTGCAAGATCCGCACCTGAGCCTGCAACAGCCCCACACCTTGGCCCACTTCACCCAATCCCCGGCCCAGTTGACCCATCGACTGGCCCAGTCCGCCGACAGCCTGACCCAATCCCTGCATGCCTTGGCCGATCTGGTTGAAGGCATCCTCCATCCCTTCCTGCGGATTGGGTTGGATGGTGAGGCGCAGATTTCTCAGTTGATCCACCGACGTGATCTTCTGATCCACCCGCACCGGCAAGTCCAACCGACCGGATGACAGTTCGCCCACCGGGATGGAAACGTTGCTCGCTTGGAGCGCTTGTTGGACCTGTTGCGCCGTCAGGTTGTACTTTTTCAGCTGATCCTGCTTCAGCCGGACATACACCGCTTTGGGTCCCTGCCCCTTGATCTGCACCTGACCCACGCCATCCGCTGATTTCAGGATTGGTTCAGCCGTTTCCTTCACCCATTTTTCCAGTTCGTCCGGGGTTTTGGTTTTGCTCGTCACCCCCAGAATCATGAACGGAAACGTGTTGAACCCGAACCGGCTGAACGACGGTTTCATCGCACCGTCCGGCAGGGAAACACGGTCGATCGCTTCCTGCATCTCCTGCTTGGCCTTGTCCAGATCCGTGTCGAAATCATACTCCACGACCACAACCGAGGTGCTGTCCGCAGACACCGAACTGATCTTCTTGGCTCCGGCGATTCCCTGCAACGATTGCTCGATCGGCTGAGTTACTTTTTGGTCGACGTCCTGCGGCGACGCCCCCGGATACGGCGTGATCACCACGATGACCGGGAACGTGATGTCGGGCATCGCTTCCATTTTCAGCTGTGTTGCCGTATACAATCCACCAAAGGTGACCAGCAAAACCAGGATCAGCACGGCAGCGGTGTTTCGCAGGGAGAACCGAGTCAGTACGCTCACATACGCCCCTCCTTTGACCAATATGTCAATCAATCATCGTCCGTTCCCCCGCCTGTTTTCACCAGACCGAACAATGTAATTTCCATCAACGGATCAATATGCTCCGGTGTAATCATGTTTTCGTTATCGAGTGCACCGTACAACACACTGAAAAACATCCGCTCCGCAACCTGAGGGTCCACGTCGCGCAGTTCCCCCTTGCGAACCCCCTCTTCGATCAGGCGGCGAAAGGGCACAAACATATGTTGCTCGTAATGGGACATCACTTCTGTGGCTTCATCTGGAAATACGACACGCAGATTGCGGGAGATGGTAGTGTGGAAATAGGTGATTTCCGGATGTTGCAGTGCCTGTACGCACATCTCCTTCAAGTATCGCGCCAGTCGTTCGGCAACGGGCAAATCGGCGTCCAAGATTCCCTTCGCACGTTCCTGCCATGCCTCCAATGTATGACGGATGAGTGTCAAAAACAAATCCTTCTTGTTGCGGAAGTAATAATAGATCAATCCGCGTCCCAGGCCTGCCACGCGGGCAATCTCCCCAATTTCGGCTCCGTGATATCCCCGTGCGCGATATACTTTTAACGCGGCATCCAGTATCTGCTGAATACGCTTTTCCCGTATGGCCGCATTTTGCTCGGGTGTTCGCGGCGACATGGCTCCACCTCTTTCGTTTAGACTGACACTGATGTCAATCTCATTTTATTTCCGCTTAGACCAACGAGTCAAACAAAACAACTGTGACAGTCAGTTGCTCAGGACATGTCCGGTGAATCTGTCCGCATCGTTTTCCGAGTTCGCTCCAACTGCCCTGCCGGTAAGCAGATGATGACCGCTCCGACCCTGAGGACAGAACGCGGGCAAAGTACGCTTCGCTTGGAGGAATCCTGGCGATTCCATTCCTGTGCATTCCATTTGTCTTCACTCGGTCGAACTTGAAGGAGTCATGGCGCCTGATCCACCGAAAAGCGGTTAGGATCAAGACGAATGGCCAATGGCTATGTGTCTGGAAGGAGCCACCGCACAGATGTGGTTCTATCAGTCCCAAGTGAAACCGTGGAGCAGGCGTATGGGTGAGCAACCAACTTGAGGATGATCCGGACGGTACTCGGGTGAATTTTATCGTTCAATGAAAAAAAGAGCTACCCGCTAAGGGTAGTTCTTTGTGAGTTTCGGGGGATCTCTCAAATGGTCGGTAAACTTGCCCTGATAAGACAATGAATATGAACACCGAAACTGTCGTGACTTGCCCACACGGCCGAAGAACCGGCGTCACTCCCTTTGGTTTGACCTTCTTACTTCATCCGGCGTGACAGCCCGCATTCATCCAATGGCTTCATCCAAGTCCGTGTGATTTTCATTTCACGGGCTTTTGCTCGCCTGGCAGCTTTCAGTGTTTGCGCATTTCTCGACTCGTTTGTACCCACATTCGGCCGGTGCGAGAGGGACCAACCCCTCCCACGTCCGACGTCCGCTTTCATCCCATCCCCGAAAGGTTGGGTTTTCCCGCTCGCTCTTCATAACCTGTCCCCTTCGGAGAACGTATGCTCCAATTAAGGCTGAGGGGATGATCACGGAAGTATCCGTTTCTTGATCCATTCCACCAGAGGAGGCCAAATGCAATTCCCGCGCTCATCGGAAATGCATATAACTCCACGAAGTAACTGAATGTATGAAATGCCCTAAACTGATGAAAGAAGTTAGGTGGATGCTGAAATTGCATGGTAAAAATACCAGCCGGAACAAAGCACAAGACGACTCCGACCAGAGAATACAGCAGTGCCCCTCGCTTTCGCCCATAACATTGATCCAAGAGCAGAAAGACAAGGAGATACAAAGGAAGAAACACAAGGACAAATACCAGGACCCACACAAATAGCACGATATCGTGTTGAGACACCGTTCTCCATAATTTTCGCAAGGAGAAATCTTCAATAATCGTGACGAGCCAGATGGTGTACCTGATAACGAGTTGGATGCAGAAAGCGATGACACCAAACAAGAAACTCGTCAAAGCAACTTGAAGGAATCTTTTTAGAAAGATCTTGGCAGATTCTTTCATACTCTCCCCCAGCCTTTTCTGTATAATTTGATACAAACAAGGCTTTTCTTGATCATCCGCGAATTTCATCCTTCATTGGTTATCAACCAAATTCAGTTCACAAATGTGATTCTCCAAACGGAAAGTCTATGCGGTACTTGTTCCCATCCAAAATATACGTTGTAATTTTCTGATCTTTTCTGCAATAATTCAACCTGACCTTTACAAGCTCCACTGCTCCAACCTCTGCTCACTTTTTCCCATTCACCAGAAAGCTCAGTTGATGTGTCAGTATTCCTTCAGGTTGTATCTCTCCATGAACGTTATCACGATTGTCTCCACCAAAAGCCCTGCCTACAAAAAGCGATATAGATAAACACAACCACCAATCACCCGCCAATGACCCACGACTTCTCGTTGCTCATACATGACCTCCATTCTATATGCGGATGAATCATACTAAACGTTTGGTTTGTTTTATTGTAGAATGATTGATGACAGGATTCAACAGGAAAAATGGATATTCCCCAGGGAAGGAGAACGTCATGAAAAACAAGTCCGGTAAACAGACGAAACAACAACGGGCATGGGAAGCGTTTATGGCGATTGTCATCCAGCGCGGCCAGGAGCTGAGGCAAATTCGGTCGGATATCGATGCCCGGGTCATCGGCAACTTGATCATCGGGGCGTTTCAGAGTACGAAATCCGTTCCACTGTGGCTCCTGAACTCGATATGTTTGAACAACGGCATGCGATTGAAGCCTTTTTCATAAAAGATCCGGAAAATTGTTGAGCTTTTCCGAAAAAAAGGCGTTTCATGTTCTTTGCAAAATGAAACAACGGATTGAAAAGGAAATCATCAGGAGTAAACCATGATTCGGTATGTACGAGGAAATATACTGGAAGCGGATGTAGAAGCGCTTGTGAATCCTGTCAATTGTGTCGGAGTGATGGGAAAAGGTTTGGCTTTCGCATTCAAAGCGGCATATCCTGCCAATTTCGCTGCGTATGTTTTGGCATGTCAAACCGGCAAAATGAAACCGGGTGCGGTTTACCCGGTTTTCGAACGAGGAAAATGGATTTTAAACTTCCCCACAAAAAAGCATTGGCGGCAGAAATCCCGATTGGAATACATCGAAACAGGGTTGCGGGATCTGGTAAGGGTCATCGAGACAAAAGGAATCGAATGCATCGCCGTTCCGGCCCTCGGGTGTGGGTTGGGCGGACTGGACTGGCGTGAAGTGAAAAAGTTAATAGAGCAATATCTGGGCGGCCTGGATATCGATGTCTATGTATTTGAACCCCATGTTTAACAGGTGCCAAGCGGATTACTCGGGAGAAGACGCTCCCTCCCGCCATCGGATGAAGCGCGCCGGATTACCCGCGACAAACGCTCCCGCCGGGACATCCTTCGTCACGACCGAGCCGGCGCCGACCACCGCCCGATCTCCGATCCGTACCCCCGGCAGGATGGTGGTGTTGGCGCCGATCATCACATGATCACCGATCTCCACATCGCCGATCCGATACTCCTCTACCAGATATTCGTGTGTCAACAGGGTCGTGTTGTAGCCGATGATCGTGTTGTTGCCGATACGAATCCGTTCGGGGAACAGGACATCCACCACCACTTTAAATGCCAGGGCGGTTTTGTCGCCGATCCGCATCCCCAAGAATGTCCGGTATACCCAGTTTTTGAATCCCAGGTGCGGATTGTATCGGTTTAACTCCCCGATGACCACATTGCGCAATACCTTCCAGAAGGAAACCGTCCGGTATAGCTGCCACAAAGCATTGCTGCCCTCGACGGGAAAACGTTCCGTCCGCCGCATATTCGCCCCCCCTTTTGCCCAATCCCATGACACTGTTTTCCCATTTTCCCTGTTCGGGAGAATGAGGCTTTTTCCTCCAACTCCCGCGAACTCCATGTGCATATGGGATGGTCCATTTGCTTCGGGTGAGCCGGTTTCTTCTCTCTTGAATCGTTACGCTCAAGCAGCGCTCATGGGAAACCGACTACCCTTTACACTGATCAGCGGTTGACCGCATACACCCAGCCGCTTTTCTGAAAAGCTTTCGCTCTTATACAGAATTCAAAAATTCAAATCAGGATGTTCCTTTCGGACCGATCCCGGCCAAGCCCAGCAAATCCTCCGGCGAATTCAACACGTATTCCGGTTCCAACGCGCGCAATTCAGCCGAGTCATGCATACTCCAACCAACCAGCGCGGAGGCCACACCGGCTCGTTTACCCGCCATCAGGTCGTATTTGCTGTCTCCGACCATCAATGTTTGATCGGGCTTTCCGTGAAGCCGTTTCATCGCTGTCAAAACAGGGTCGGGGTGCGGCTTGGCCTTCGCCGTCTCGCCAAAACAAATCACGGTTTGCATCAGTTTCTCCACACCCAGCAACCGCAATCCCATCTCGGCCGTCTTGCGCTGTTTGTTGGTGACGACCCCCATTTTGACGCCCGCTTCCGCCAAGCGATGCAATACGTCCACCACACCGGGAAATGCACTTGCATATTCATCGTGATGTTGGATGTTGTGCTCCCGATAGGTATGTACCATCGCCTCAGCTTGATCCGGGTCAAAACGACGCATCTGATCGATGAGCGGTTCCCCCATGTACCGGATCACGTCTTCGCGGGTGTATTTCCCCGGACAATGCCGTTCCAGTGTGTGCATGAACGAAGCGAGAATCAGTTCGTGTGTATCAATCAACGTGCCATCCAAGTCGAAAAGCATCACGGTATACCGTTTGGACACCCGGTTCATCCCCCTTTGCAAAAAAGACTCGCTCCCCCTGGAGCGAGCGAGACTGCCAAAACCCTGCGGTGATTTGCCCAACAAGACTGAAGCTCGTGGGCTTCCCGATTCATCCGGGTCAATCACAAAGGGCTCGTCCAAGCCTGAATAAGCCGTATCCCTGATCGATTTCCCGTGGCATCCATTTCATCCGAGAAGCAGATCACTCCGCCCGGCTGACGGATGTGTCGTTGATCTCCGCCTTCGAAAGATACGGTTCCGTATTCCCCCGTATCCGCCGAACGACGATCAGCAGGATACCGGCCAACACCAACGTAACGCTGACCAATTGGGCGATGCGGATGTTGCCGTCCATCATGATTCCCGGTGTGAACTTCACCGTCATCGGGGACCAGAGCAGATTGAGCAGGTGAGCCAGCCAGTCCGGTCCATTGAACGTCAGGCTGTCCGTACGCAGTCCCTCGATGAAGAAACGACCCATCGAATACCAGATCAGATAGCTGAAAAAGACTTCGCCGCGCCGCGGATTCCATCTCTGAAGCAGAATCAGCAGCAGAAAGCCGACGAAATCCCAGATGGATTCGTACAGGAACGTCGGGTGGTAATAAACGCCCTGGATATTCATCTGCTGGATGATCCAGTCAGGCAAGTGCAGGCTTTGCAAAAATGCGAGACTGACCGGTGAGCCGTGCGCCTCCTGGTTGATGAAATTGCCCCACCGGCCGATCGCTTGTCCCAAAATAATGCTGGGTGCCACGATGTCGGCAAGGTGGAGGTAGCGAACCGCCTTTTTTTTCACGAAGAAATAACCGGCGATCAATGCGCCGATCAATCCGCCATGGATGGCCAACCCGCCTTTCCACACGGCGATGATGTCTGCGGGGTGAAGGGCGTAATACTCCCATTCAAACAGCACGTAATACAGACGCGCGCCGACGATCGCGGATGGAATCACCCAGATCATCATATCCAAGAACAGTTCGCTGTCCAATCCGTGCCGTCTTCCCTCCCGAATGGCCAACCACAATCCGAGCAGTGCGGCTGTGCCCATGATGATGCCGTACCAGTGGATTTGCAAAGGGCCGAGGGAAAAGGCGACAGGATCGATGACCATGGCCAAGTGCATGTGTGGTCGCTCTCCCTTCTCAATAGCGTGTCCGTTCTCGTTCAGATCTTCTCAGATCTTCCATGACGATGCAATGATCGCCTCGTCATCCGCCATGTTTGCTTTTACCATTTTACATTACTTCCACGGCAAATGAAAATGAACGGGTGATTAAAATGAAAACCGAAAAAAATGCCCACCGAGTGGGCTTGCATACCGACAGGCCTCTGTTTTTCTCGTCACTTTCCTTTCAGCAATTCACCGTACGGCATCCGGCTGATCACCCACACCATCGCCCAAGACAGCCCCGTCACCATCACCAGCATAAACGAAAACTCCTGCCAGGAAGCTTCCGGAAACAGATGCGGCGTCACACGGCTCAACAGGTTGAGCAAAAATGGGTGGACAAGATACAACCCGTAAGAGTATCGACCCAGTACCGCGACCCACGACCGTTTCCACCGTTCCCCCAGCTGAAACCACAAGATCAATGAAGCGATGGAATAAATCGAGACGGTGAAGTTGTAAAAGCCGAACCGCCCGCGAAAAAAGCTCTCGGCCAACGTCAGGATGACCATTGATCCAAAAATGAGAGAGACGCCCGTCGTTGACAATCGGTCAATCATCCGCTTCAGCCGTTCCACCCGTTGGCCCAACCATCCGCCCAGACAAAAGTAAAAAAGCCACGTGGGAAACAAAGAAATCGCGTTTTCCGTGTATTCCTTGCTCCATTCAGGACGACCGGCGCCGTCCCACCATGTGATCACCTCTGACAGCGCATACACCATCAGTGCCAAAGCCACCATGGTGAGACCGCCGAACCGGCGATAACCCCAAAACAGGACGGGCAAAATCAGGTAAAACTGCACCATCACAAACACAAAATAGAGGTGGTAGTAAGCACGGCCCGTCAACAGCGCCATCACGAAGTCCTCCGCTGTATGTGGTGCCGTCTCCGGATGAAAGGTCCATGCGTACGCAACATAAAATACGGACCAGATCAGATAGGGAACGAGGATGTAACGGGCTCGTTTTTTCAGAAATCGTGCCATTGAAAATCCGGAGCCATAATACCGGTGAAACAAAAACAATCCCGACAGCATGAAAAAAACCGGTACGCTGAACCGGCTGATCTGGTTGATCGCCAGGTAGATACCGCCGTCGGCGGTCGGCACCGTATCCCGCAAACTGAATGCAGTCACATGAATCAAAATGACCCCGAGGATGGCAATCCCCTTGATGAAATCCGCTTCCCGGATTCGTGTTTCCATGGTATGCCCCCCATATCCACCGAAATTCCGGACGCCTGTCTCTCAGGGTCTCTTTTCCCTATCAGGGGAAAAGGAAAACGTTTAATCCAATTCATCTGCGTCTTCGATCGCTTGACCCAATTTTTGTGCAAATTGTTGGGCGGCGTTGTATCCCATCCGTTTCAGCCGGAAATTCATAGCGGCCACTTCGACGATGACCGCCAGGTTTCGCCCCGGTCGAACCGGCACGGTCAGCTGCGGAAGCTCGGTGTCGATGATGCGAATTCGCTCTTCATCCAGTCCGAGGCGGTCATATTGCCGGTTTTCCTGCCAGTTTTCCAGTTTGATCGCGAGGGAGATCTTCTTGTATTCCCGAACGGCCCCCGCACCGAACAACGTCATCACGTTGATGATGCCCAACCCGCGGATTTCCAGCAGGTGACGGATCAACTCGGGTGCATGCCCGACCAACTCATCCTCTTCGGTCTGCATGATTTCCACCGCATCGTCAGCCACCAGCCGGTGTCCCCGTTTGACCAGCTCCAGTGCGGTTTCGCTTTTGCCGATTCCGCTGTTGCCCATGATCAGCACACCCACCCCATACACGTCGACCAGTACGCCGTGAACAGTGGTGGTGGGCGCCAGACGCTTCTCCAGATAGTTGGTCACTTTGCTTCCAAATTTGGTGGTGGCCATGGATGTACGCAACACCGGAATCTTTTTCTCTTTGGCCGCCTCCACCAATTCTTTCGGGGCATTCATATCCCGGGTGATGCAAAAGCACGGGGTCGATTCATGACACAACCGCCACAGCCGTTCCTTCCGTTCTTCCTCAGTCAGGCCGTTGATGAACGTCAATTCGGTTTTCCCCAACAGCATCAGCCGCTCAGCGGGATAATACGTGAAAAAACCCGCCAATTCCATCCCGGGTCGGTATAAATCGCTCACCGTCAGCGGACGCTCCAACCCTTCCCAACCGCAGATGACTTCCAAGTTGAATTGCTGGACCAGCTCTTTCACCGTAATCGTTTTGCCCATGACTTTCCCCTCTTTTCCACATTCCACGAACAACATCGGACGGAATGATCAATCTGTCTCCGCCATGTACGTTTTGTCAACAGTGTAGCATGTTCCCGAGGTGGATGCCACCGGCCGTGATCCCAAAATTTCAAACGCTCTCCCGAAACAACAAACCGTTTCCCGGACAACGCGGGAAACGGCTGATACACTTGTTAAAAGCCGCTTGCAGAAAAATGTCGCCTTCCCTGCAAAGCGGACGAGTGACTTGCATCACACGGCCAAAACACCGGAGCACTCACTTTGGTCCCGTGGCGTGGCAACCCACGTCCATCCACGACCGCTTTCGTCATCATCAACATCACCCGCATGAACGCCGTTGGGTCACAACACTGTCTGTTCGGTGTCTTTGTCAAAGATGTGCATTTTGTTCATGTCGAAGGCCAATTCCACTTCCACTCCCGGCGTAAAGTTCATCCGTGGGTTGACGCGGGCCGTTACCCACTTGTCTGCGATGCCGCTCAGATAGAGGTACATTTCCGCCCCCATGTTCTCGGCCACTTCCACTTTGGCACGGAAGGTGCTGTCCGGAGAAGATTCCACAAACAGCGGCTCGTCATGAATGTTTTCCGGACGGATCCCGAATACCACTTCTTTGCCGACATATCCCTTTTCACGCAACAGCTTGGCTTTACCCTGCGGCACTTTCACCTGCAATCCCTGACTGCGGAAATAGACGTCCCCGGCTTCTTCAAACAGCGTCCCGTCAATGAAGTTCATCGCCGGCGATCCGATGAAGCCCGCAACAAACATGTTGGCGGGGTTGCTGTAGATTTCCGAGGGCGTCGCCGCTTGCTGGATCACACCGTCCTTCATGACGACGATCCGGTCGCCCATCGTCATCGCTTCCGTTTGATCGTGGGTAACATAAATGACGGTGGTTTCCAAACGCTGATGCAGTTTGCTGATTTCCGTGCGCATCTGTACGCGCAATTTGGCATCCAGGTTGGACAACGGCTCATCCATCAGGAATACCTGCGGTTCCCGAACGATGGCCCGTCCCAACGCCACCCGCTGGCGCTGACCGCCGGAGAGTGCCTTGGGCTTCCGGTCGAGCAAATGTTCAATGTCCAGAATCCGGGCCGCCTCGCGCACCCGCTTGTCGATCTCCTCTTTTTTGAACTTGCGCAGTTTCAATCCGAACGCCATGTTTTGGTAGACGTTCATGTGCGGATACAAGGCGTAGCTTTGGAAAACCATCGCAATATCGCGATCCTTCGGCGGCACGTCGTTGACCAAACGATCCCCTATGTACAGCTCTCCTTCAGAAATTTCCTCCAAACCGGCGATCATGCGCAACGTGGTCGATTTCCCGCAGCCGGACGGACCGACCAACACCAAAAATTCCTTGTCCTGAATCTCCAGATGGAAATCCTTCACGGCCGTCACATCACCGAACCGTTTATACACATGATTCAACCGGACCTGTGCCATGTTCGTCCCCTCCCGTGTAAGCGCTGTCTTGACTTGATTGTAACGAAAGGAACCGATCACGGGCCATGGTCAAACCGCACAAAATTTGTCGCCATTGTTTGAACAATCTGCCGAAAGGTTTATTCCTCATGCGCCTCTGTCGCCGTCAACAGCAAAACCGTATAGATATAAACGGCATCTTCAAATCGGCGGGCATCCAGACCGGTTTCCTGTTTCAATCTCTCCAACCGGTAGAGCAACGTGTTCCGGTGTACATACAACGCTCGGGCCGTCTCGCTCAGATTCAGGTTGTGACGAAACAACGCCGTCAATGTCTCTCTGAGTTCCCCGTCCTCCCAAAACGGTGTCGGAGATTGTGTCAGCCACTGACGAACGGCGTCATCGGGAATTTCCATCAATAACCGCTCCATCCGGGCATTCCATGTGGCAATCACCGCCCGTTGGGGGTGGAAACGCCGACCCAGCCGCCAAGCGGCTCTGAGTTCCTTCACCGCAACCGGCAATTGATCAGGATCGAACAACGGCGGATGGATCACAACCGTCACCGTCTCTCCGATCTCGGCTGCAGCCACTTCGACCAATCCTTCCCCGGCTCGGTACAACTCCTCGGTCAATGTGGTTTCCTCGTCCGTTTGGATGAGAGAAGCCGGTACCAATACCAGCAACTCCCGCTCCCGCATCGGTACCAGCCAAGCCTGCCGTTCAAAATAGGATTCGAGGACAGCCAGCGCAGCCGGTGGGAAAGCCGCCTTCGCATGCATGACCAACAGTGGAACGCGCCCCTCCCAATCCCGCTCCGACAGCTCGATCGGCACGGGTGTATCCGGGTCACGTTCTGCGTCATGCAGCCATCGCGCGATCCGTTCCGCAAATCCTTCCCTTTTCGCGGACGATTCATTTTCATGGGTCCATTCCGTCAACAACGCGGTGACCAGTTTACGCTCGCGTTCTGTCAACGGAGCGGCGATCTCCAGCGACCACCATTCGGCTTCTGGTATGGGGAGGTATGCATGTTGCGTGTTTCGGGCTTCTCCCGTGCGGACGATGCGAACCTCCGCCCCCAGCATCTGCCGGAGGCGAAGTGCCCATGACACCCACTTTTGGTTCATCGGGCGATTCCTTTCCAAATGATGTTCAACACCCAAGAGACCAAGCTGACAAAGATCGCGCCCAAAATCGCACCGAGAAAGCTGGTCACGTAAAACCCTTGAATGACATGTCCCACCAGCCAAAACAGAAATCCGTTGATGATGAACGTGAACAACCCCAGCGTCATGATGTTGAGCGGTAACGTCAGGACCACCAAAATCGGACGGATCAAAGCATTCACAATTCCCAGCACCAGTGCGACGAGCAATGCCGTACCGTATCCCTTCACCTGAACGCCGGGTATCCACATCGCGGCCAAGAAAACGGCCAAACCATTGATCAACCATTTGACAATCCAGCCCACGCGCAATCCTCCTTTTGATTGCTACCGTATATATTCTACCCTTCCGAGGATCATGGAGACACTTCTTTTTGCCTTATTCCCGGCATAATCCATTGGTGAACGTTTTTGGGAAATGTGTGTTGCTGACAACAAAACCCGGCTGAGGTGGAACGGATCTCCAATTACCCATTGATTTCATTTCATACCGCGTCTTTTGCAGGCGAACTTTCGTTGTTCAAGCATGGAGTTGCAGAGCCGGCGGCACATGCCCAGTGTCCTTTCCATCTTCTCGATTTGCTCTTTCGTTGGTTTCAGCCTGAATTTGCAGGTTCTCATCACCGTGATCGACTCTTTGTACGGTCTTTTTCTTGTATGTTACGTGATTCTACCGGCATTTTCAGAATGGATCAGAATTACTTGGAACAATGTCGGACTTGATAGAGCTGAGACCCTCCCGCGTCCGACGCTCGCTTTCATCCCAACCCTAAAAGGCCGGGTCAAGGGCTGGGTTTTCCCGCACGCTCTTTATAACCGCTGACATAAGATTCGAAAGAAAAGGTATTGCATAAATGATAACGTTTCCATTATCCTTTGATTACGGAAACAGGCCACCCCCTCTGTTCAATTCAATCAGGCCGGTCCCCTCATTCATACCAGACTCGACCTACCCACAGGAGGTTTGTTATGACTTCTCCATCCGTCGTCATCGGTGTAGACATTGGCACAACGAGCACCAAAGCAGTTGTTTTCGACTTTTACGGAAACGTTTTGGGACTAGGTACCACGGGCTATCCACTGATTCAACCACATCCCGGTTGGGTGGAACAAGACCCCGATGAGATCGTGCAAGCTGTTATGCACAGTGTAAGAACAGCTGTCGATGCGGCCGGCATCTCCCCGGAAAAAGTGGCCGCCGTCGGATTCAGTGCGGCGATGCACGCTTTGATCGCCGTAGATTCCGACGGAAATCCGCTCACCCGTGCATGGATCTGGGCGGACAACCGCGGGGCGGAGCAGGCGGAAAAACTGCGTACCCTGCCGTTCGGCCGTGATTGTTACCGACGGACGGGGACACCCGTTCATCCGATGTCCCCACTGGTCAAATTGTTGTGGATGAAAGAACGAGAGCCGGACTTATTTCGACGTACTTCCAAATTCGTCTCGATCAAGGAGTACATATGGTATCGGATGTTCGGTCGTTGGGCCACAGACGCCTCTGTCGCTTCCGCAACGGGGCTGTACAATTTGTCCTCCCGCGACTGGGACCCGGACATCCTGCACTTTGTCGGCATCGCATCGGATCGCCTCTCACCCGTCGTTTCTCCGACCGAGGTTTTTACGGGGTTGCGACGGGATTGTGCGCAACGGATGGGTCTCTCCCCCGACACCCCCTTCGTCATCGGTGCCAGTGACGGCGTTCTGGCCAACGTGGGCGTTGGAGCGATCCAACCTGGACAATTGGCTGTCACCGTGGGAACGAGCGGTGCGGTTCGGACGGCGGCTTTCTCTCCGGCGACCGATGAAAACGCTCGCACGTTTTGTTATGCCTTGACAAATGACCGGTGGGTGATCGGCGGAGCCACCAACAGCGGTGGAGACATGTTGCGCTGGCTGTCCGAATCCGTGTTCAAGGGCGCCTCCGACTCGTCTCCTCCCTCCGTCGACCGCCTGTTGTCCCTTGCCGAATCGGTTCCACCCGGTGCTGATGGATTGCTGTTTCTCCCCTTTTTGACCGGTGAGCGCGCCCCTTATTGGGACCCTGACGCCCGTGGAGCTTGGGTGGGTTTGCGTTTGCACCACCAAACCGCCCATCTGGCACGGGCGGCATTGGAAGGCGTAACGTTCACCCTGCGCGCCATCACTGATGCCGTACGTGACGTGAGCGGCGCACAAACTGAAACGATCCGGGCATCGGGCGGATTTGTCCGATCCCCATTTTGGTTGCAACTGACGGCAGATGTATTGAATGCCACCGTCGAAGTGCCGGAAAACAAGGAGGCCTCGGCGATGGGCGCGGCTGTATTGGCTTTGACGGCCATCCGGGCGATGGACGATTTGTCCCGCGTGAGCGAGTGGCTCCGCATCACACGACGCATGCATCCGGACCCGGAACGGGTACGCCTGTACCGACAATGGTTTCCGTTGTTTGAAGAAACCTACCGTCGTTTGCGACCGTCTTTTCACACTCTATCCCAATGGCAACAATAGGAGGAGATCCGGATGAGCTTGTTGCTGCTTGCCGCACTGTCCATTGTCGTATTGCTCATACTCATCACTTGGGTGAAATGGCATCCGTTCGTCAGCCTGATCGTAACCGCTGTCGGTCTCGGACTTGTCGCCGGTATGCCGCTCTCCGATATTGTCAAATCCCTCAAGGAAGGCATGGGAAATACCCTTGGCTTCATCGCCACCGTGCTGGCATTGGGCACCATGTTGGGGAAAATGATGGCCGAATCGGGCGGAGCGGAGCAAATTGCCAATACCTTGATTCGCCGGTTCGGACGCCGCCGCGTACATTGGGCGATGATGACGGTGGCATTTCTCGTCGGAATCCCCGTCTTTTTTCAAGTGGGGTTTGTCCTGCTCATTCCGCTGGTATTTACCATCGCTGCTGAAACGGGCCTTTCCTTGGTGATGATCGGTATTCCGCTGGTGGCGGGGTTGTCCGTGGTGCACGGGTTGGTTCCGCCCCATCCGGCCGCCATGGCGGCGGTGGACATCTATCACGCCGATGTGGGTAAGACCATTTTCTATGCCCTCTTGGTTGGCCTGCCCGCCGCTGCTGTCGCCGGCCCCCTGTACGGGCAATGGATCGGCAAACGGATTCATAAGTCCGTTCCCGAAAAAATGGCCGCTTCTTTCTCCGTTCGCCGCCGGGAGGGAAATCTGCCCGGTTTCGCCAACACCCTGTTTACCATTTTGTTGCCCGTCATTCTGATGTTGGTCGCCACTGTGGCAGAAATTTTCCTGCCGAAAAATGGGGTGCTCTCTTCCGTGTTGTCGTTTGTCGGCGATCCCATCGTTTCCTTGCTGATCGCCACCTTGTACGCTTTCTTCAGCTTGGGAACCCTGCAGGGGACAAACCGCGAGACGATACAACGCTGGGCAAACGATTGTCTGGCTCCCACCGCCTCCATCCTGTTGGTGATCGGCGGAGGTGGTGCGTTCAACAAAGTGCTGATCGACTCCGGGGTTGGTGAAGCCGTGGGCCAATTGGCGGCAAAATCCCATTTGTCACCCATTCTGCTCGCTTGGGTGATCGCCGCGGCAATCCGTGTGGCAACCGGTTCGGCCACCGTTTCGATGTTGACGGCAGCCGGGATTGTCGCTCCCATCGCCCAGGCCGTACCGGGAACATCACCCGAATTGCTCGTGTTGGCCACCGGGGCGGGCTCGATCATTTTGTCTCATGTGAATGACTCGGGATTCTGGATGATCAAGGAATATTTTGGGATTAGCCTGAAAGAGACGTTTTGGACCTGGACCGCGGCGGAAACCCTGCTGTCCGTCGTTGCCTTGCCGTTGATTTTGTTGTTAAATGGGATAGTGTAACAGCTGAAGGAGATGAAGATAATGAAGTTCGGCATGATCGGTCTCGGCAAAATGGGGATGAACCTCGTCCTGAACGCCTTGGACCACGGTCACGAGGTGGTCGTCCACGACGTCAACCCCGAACCCGTACAAACCCTGGCAGAAAAGGGCGCCATCCCCGCTGACAGTATCGAAACATTGGCCCGGAAGCTGTCGCGCCCACGCATCGTGTGGCTGATGGTGCCCGCGGGGGACATCGTGGATCAGGTGTTGGAATCGGTGGTCCCCGTGCTGGAGGAAGGCGACATCGTCATTGACGGCGGCAACTCCCACTACCGTGATTCCATCGTCCGGGCCGAGCGTCTCGGTGACCGGGGAATTCGCTTTTTCGACGTCGGCACGTCCGGCGGAATGGAAGGAGCACGTCACGGCGCCTGTTTCATGATTGGCGGCGACAAGGAGACGTTTGGGCAACATTTGGAGCCATTGTTCCGTGACCTCGCCGTGGAAAACGGTTATCTCTACGCGGGACGTACCGGCAGCGGCCATTTTCTCAAAATGGTGCACAACGGAATCGAGTACGGCATGATGCAGGCGATCGCCGAGGGCTTCGAGATTTTGGACAAATCCCAGTTCGACTTTGATTACGAAGAAGTGGCCCGCGTATGGTCGAACGGTTCCGTCATCCGGGGTTGGTTGATGGAGTTGACCCGAAACGCTTTCGCCAAAGATCCCCGGCTGGAAGGGATTCGCGGTGTCATGCATTCTTCCGGCGAAGGATTGTGGACGGTGCAGACGGCTTTGGATGTCCAGGCCAGTGCCCCGGTCATCGCGATGTCGCTGTTCATGCGCTACCGCTCGTTGGAAGACGACACCTTCCACGGAAAAGTCGTCGCCGCCTTGCGCAACGAATTCGGCGGACACGCAGTGGAGAAAAAGTGACGACAAACATCCGACCCCCGCACTTGGCGGGGGTCTCGTCATTCCAGTGATCAACCCTTGGCCTCATCAAGAGCACAAACCAGTGTTGATTCCACCTCTTTGGCGATACGCTGCAAATGTTCGTCCTCCGTCAATGCAAACAGCGCAGTTGGTCGACTCAGGCCGATTTGTGTCTTTCCCGTATTTACATCCGTATATACCACGATTTTGCAAGGGAGAAAATGGCCCGCCTGCTGATTGCGGGTCAAAACTTTTTTGGCTATATCCGGGTTAAACACTTCCAACACGCGATACGATTGATCAAAATGGATTCCTTTCTCCAACAGTTTGGTCGGAATGTCCAATTGCCACAACACACTGAATTTTCGCTTGGCACAAGCCTCTTCCACCGCACGAACAGCCTCGTCCACCGTTTTTTCTGTCTCTACAGTATAGTGGAACATTTCTAACCCCTCCTATTCCAGGCAACTTCCCTTCCACCACCATTTTACCCGAAAGGAGGGTTGGCCGACTGCGGTTTTGATCAAGTATGTGCTTTCATGCTGTTTTCCAGCTTCACCATCAGACTTTGTACAAGATTGACTTCATGTTCGTTTCTGCAATCGCACGCCTCTTCAAAGCGATCTGACAACTTTTTGATCAAATACGCATACTCTTTTTGGTCAAAAGACAGATGGGGGTTTACCAATTTATTGAGAATGGAGAGATTGAGCCTCCGCTCTCCGTTCATGGCCGTCCGTTGTAGTGAAGCGACGAATTTCCCCAGAAACAGGCGTTCCCGCAAGGTGATGTACATGTTTTCGACCTCCTTGCGCTTTTATATACGATTAATCCTATCATATTAATAGGAATTAGGGAAGTGGGTTGGGGCCTGTCCGGCAAATATCACCTGATACTTTTCCGGCTCGATCCACCCGCACCCGCAAGGAAGCAACGCAAGACGCTCCAAACGTTCAGGCTCAGGACGCGGCCAACGTACGCTTTTCCAAGAGGAAATTGCCCACTATTCCATTACTGAGCTTTATCAATGTACAATCGGGTTGGGGCTTGTCACTGCATGGAAAAACAATGCCCCTTTTGGAATGACCAGACACTTCTTTACCGATTCACAAAACAGCCCGTACCTTTGTTATTGCGGTACGGGTACATCCACCATGTGACTTGCCCCACACGGCTGAAGCACCGGAGGCACTTCCTTCGAACGCTGTGAGCTTCTCGCTTCATCCGGCGTTAGCCCACCTCCATCCACGATGGCTTCATCCAGGCGCGGGTGTTTTTTCGTTTCACGAGTTTTTGCTCGCCTGGCGGTTTTCAGTGTTTTCGCCCTTCACGACTCGATGGTACCCAAATGCTGTCGGACTTGCGAGAGGGACCAAGCCCCCCGCGTCCGACGCTCGCTTTCATCCCAATCTTGAAGGGTTGGGTGTTTACGCTCGCTCTATATAAAAAGCCACCGATTCATATGGACGTAATTTCAGATGGTGCAATTGGTTTTCCGTGTCCGGATAATTGGATATCAATATGCGATGCCGCCCGCCAAGATTGAGATGCTCAGGCAAATGAAAGGTCGTTTCCACCCCGTAAAAGTTGTTGATCACCAACAGCGTTTCCTGACGATAGTGACGGAGATACGCATAGATGTGGGGATGGTCTTCCAAAATCCATTCATAATCCCCATAGGCGATCACATCGTATTCTTTGCGTAACCGGATCAGTTTTTGATAGTGATAAAAAATCGAATCCGGGTCCTTTAAAGCTTGTTCCACATTGATTTCCTCATAGTTGGGCGCGAGACCAATCCACGGGGTTCCACTCGAAAAGCCTGCATTCTCTTCACTGCTCCATTGCATGGGCGTACGCGCATTGTCCCGTGATTTTTGCTTCAAGGCGGCCATCACGGTTTTCTCGTCTTTTCCCTGCGCCCGCAGCAGATGATAGGCATTGATGGACTCCACATCCCGATAATCCTCGATATTGTCAAAACAGGGATTGGTCATGCCGATTTCTTCTCCCTGATAGATAAAGGGAGTCCCCTGCAACAAGTGGATGGCGGTTGCCAGCATTTTGGCCGATTCCTTATGGTACTTCCGGTCATCGCCAAATCGGGAGACCACCCTCGGTTGATCATGGTTGCACCAAAACAGGGCATTCCATCCTCCGCCCCGCTGCATTCCATATTGCCAATCGCTTAAAATCCTTTTTAATCGGAGAAAGTCAAAATCAGCGGCGACCCATTTTTCCCCGTTCGGATAATCTACCTTGAGATGATGGAAACTGAAAACCATGTTCAGTTCCTTTTCATCCGGATGGGTGTATTTGATACAGTTTTCAATTGTCGTCGAGGACATCTCTCCCACCGTCAGAAGCTCAGGATTCCCGGCAAACACGCGTCGGTTCATTTCCTTTAAAAACTCGTGTATACGCGGGCCGTCCGTATAGAATTTGCGTCCGTCGTCCAATGGCGTTTCCAGCGTATCATCGGGGAAACGCTGATCCTTGGAAATGAGGTTGATCACATCCAGCCGAAATCCATCCACGCCCTTGTCGATCCAGAATCGCATCATTTCATAGATGCGCTCGCGAAGCTCCGGGTTCTCCCAGTTCAAATCGGCTTGTGTCACATCAAACAAATGCAGATAATACTGCCCCGTTCGTTTATCATACTGCCATGCACTCCCGCCGAATTTGGATTGCCAGTTGTTTGGCGGTCCTCCATTCACTCCGTCTTTCCAAATGTAGAAGTCACGATAGGGATTTTCCCTCGACCTGGCCGAATCCCGGAACCATGGATGTTCGGTGGAAGTATGGTTCACCACGATATCCATAATCACTTTGATCCCTTTGTCATGCGCCTGCTTAAGGAGTCTTTCGAATGTCTCCATCGTGCCGTATTCCGGATTGATCCGGTAATAATCACTGATGTCATAACCGTTATCCCTTTGCGGGGATTCATAGATGGGCGTCAACCAAATCACGTCGACCCCCAATGTTTTCAGATAGTCGAGCTTTTCGATGATCCCCTGCAGATCGCCCACACCGTTCCCGGTCGTATCTTTGAAGCTCTTCGGGTAGATTTGGTACACGACTGCTTTTTTCCACCAGGGTTGCGTCATTTTCCATCACCTTTTTGATGTGGTTATGCGGATTTCTTTTTCGATTTTCCCCATACGATCGTCAGGGCGAAAGGCACGATCAACGCAATGGCCATCCCGATGAAGAACACACCCCAATACTGAGGGAAAATGGACAGGAATCCGGGGAGACCGCCCACGCCGATCGAAGAAGCTTTGACATGTTGCGAAGTGATGACCACTGCTCCGATGGCGGACCCGATCATGCCGCAATAAAAAGGATAGCGGTAGCGGATGTTGATCCCAAACATCGCCGGTTCCGTGATGCCGAGATAAGCGGAGATCGTGGAGACCAAAGACATTCCTTTGACCTTTTCCTCTTTGGAAACAAACATCATGGCCAACGCCGCCGATCCCTGAGAGATATTGGACAACGCCAGGATCGGCCACAGGAAGGTGCCGCCCGTGCTTGCGATCAGCTGCAGATCCACGGCCAGGAACGTATGGTGCATGCCGGTGACCACCAAAGGCGCATAGAATGCACCATAAATCAGTCCCCCAATCAACGGCAATTGATGGAAGACCCAGACAAATGCAGATGTAATCGCTTTCCCAACGGCAAATGTAACAGGACCGATCACGATGAAAGCCAGAAATCCGGTGATCAAAAGCGCGATCGGTGCCACCAACAGCAGTTGAAAACCTTCCGGTACCCGTTTTCGCAAATACAATTCAATCTTGGTCAACACGAAAGCGGATACAAGTACCGGCAAGACTTGACCTTGGTATCCGATTTTTTGGATACTCAACCCAAATACGTTCCAGTAAGGAACGGTTCCTTTGGAGACGGCTTCGGCGTAACTCCAGGCATTCATCAAATCCGGATGGATCAGCATCAATCCCAGTACGATGCCCAAAAGCTCACTGCCCCCAAAACGTTTGACGGCAGACCAACCGATCAGTCCCGGCAAGAAAACAAAGGCGGTGTTGGCGATCAAATTGATGATGCCGGCGAAATCCTTCCATTCCGGATGGACGTCGATCAAGGCCTGATTGGGATAGAAAATGCCCTTTCCCGTCAATACATTGTTGATCCCCATCAACAGACCCGCGCTGACAATCGCCGGCAGAAGCGGAATAAAGATATCTCCCAATGTTTTGATGAGTCTTTGGAGAGGATTCAGTTTTTTCTCGGCTTCGCTTTTGACTTCTTCCTTGGTGGCATGTTGCATACCCGTGATTTCACGCAAATATCCGTAAGCCTTCTCAACGCCCGAACCGATGACAATCTGAAACTGTCCGTTGGCGGAGAAGGAACCTTTCACCACATCCACACGTTCCAGTGCATCTTTGTCAACTTTCCCTTCATCTTTCAAGACCAGCCGCAACCGCGTGACACAATGGGTGGCGGTGACGATGTTGTCCTTGCCCCCAACGGCTTGAACGATCCGTTCCACCGAATGCTTCATCGCATCCATGTTGTTTCTCCTCCTGTATCCGCTTACATATTTCGACACTATGATAACTTGTATATACAAGTTTCGTCAATGCTTGTCTATACAAGTTATCATAAAAAAAGTCGCCTTATCGGCGACGGGCAAATTCCGTAAAAACAAATCGATCGGGTCGGTGGCGGGATTCGGTATATTCAAACCGGGTTCCATCATATAAATGGACGAAATTCTTCACCACCACGACAAAGGGATTGTTCGGCTGGAGGTCCAGATATTCCTTGTCTTTCGAAGTAGCCGGTTCGACCTGGATCACTCTTCGGGCAAATCCGATTTTGAGTTGCAACGTTTGTTCCATATATTCGTAGATGGAGTTTTCCGCGATCTCCTTTGTCAGGTCGGTCACGACATCCTTTAAAAAATAGTTGATGTCCAAAATGATGTTTTCCCCATCCAACTCGCGAACACGATACAGATGATACGCCTCTTCCCCGAGAGGCAGTTGGGTTTTTTTGTGAAGAGGAGGGCTGATCATCACGCTTTCCAACTTGGGGACATGGGTGACAAAGGCTTGGCCACTCAATTTGCTGGCCTCCTTGAAGCTGACGAGTCCCCCCACCGAAAAGGTGATCGGTTTGTTTTCCAACACGTAAACGCCTTTCCCGTGCAGACTGTGGATCAGTCCCTCTTCGGCCAATAAATCCAACGCTCTTCGAATGGTTCCTCTACTGACTCCGTAATGTCGGCACAAGTCATTTTCAGACGGCAACTTATCGCCGGGAAGATAATGATATTCCAATATTTTCCCTTTGATATCCTCATATATCCGGATATATCTCCGGCTCATGTTCTCCCCCCTTTTCCGGTCGTGCCCGCATAAAAAGCGCCGCCTACCGGCGGCTCAGATTTTTGACAAAGTGCGTCTGTCCAGATCGTGTGCATGATTTTCCCGGCTCGCCCGACCTGCATCCGCAAGGAAGCAACGCAAGGCCGCTCCGAACCGGAGACGCAGAACGCGGGCATAGTCTTCGCTCAAAAAGGACATGCCCGCTGTGGGCTCCTGCACCTTTCCGAACCGATGCCCGGTCGGGCTTGATCCATCGCTCGCCCGGGAAAACATGGCCGCCTGAGGGAATGGTCAGGCACAGCAGAGACGGAAACAAACCACTTCCCTTTGGATCTCAGGATGATGCGGACACCTTGCGCTCCAATTCCTTCATCCACTGTTCCATCCGTTGACGATCCCGTTCCAGGATGGGCTTCAGGTAACGTCCAGTGTGGGAGGCCTTGACTTCCACCACTTCTTCGGGAGTGCCTGCGGCGACGATGGTGCCTCCCCCGGCTCCGCCTTCCGGTCCGAGGTCGATGATGTAGTCGGCTGTTTTGATCACGTCCAGATTGTGTTCGATCACCAGCACCGTGTCCCCGTTGTCCACCAACCGTTGCAGGACTTGGAGCAGGCGGGCGATATCGTCGATATGCAGACCGGTGGTCGGTTCATCCAGGATGTAAAGCGTTCGGCCATTGCTCCGTTTGTACAACTCGGAAGCCAGTTTGACGCGCTGGGCTTCCCCGCCGGAAAGCGTCGTCGCCGGTTGACCCAGTTTCATGTATCCCAATCCGACATCGTACAAGGTTTGGAGTTTTCGCTTGATGCGCGGGATGTTTTGGAAGAACTCCAACGCTTCCTCCACGGTCATCTCCAGCACATCAGCCACGTTCTTCCCTTTGTATTTGATCTCCAACGTGTCGCGGTTGTACCGTTTGCCTTTGCACTCTTCACACGGTACATAGACGTCGGGCAAAAAGTGCATCTCGATCTTGATGATTCCGTCTCCGCGGCAGGCTTCACAACGGCCTCCCTTGACGTTGAAGCTGAAACGCCCTTTCTTGTAACCGCGGACTTTGGCCTCCGGCGTCGACGCGAACACTTCGCGGATATCGTCAAACACGCCGGTGTAGGTGGCCGGGTTGGAACGCGGCGTGCGCCCGATCGGCGATTGGTCGATATCGATCACTTTGTCCAAATGCTCAATCCCGAAGATTTCGTCGTGGGCGCCGGGAATCACTTTGGCCTTGTTCAGTTGACGGGCCAACGCCTTGTGCAGCACTTCATTGACCAGCGTACTTTTGCCGGAACCGGAAACGCCCGTCACACAGGTAAACACTCCGAGCGGGATGCGGACGTCGATGTTTTTCAGGTTGTTCTCTCTGGCACCGCGCACCTCCAGCCACTTGCCGTTGGGCTTGCGCCGCTCTTCGGGGAGCGGGATGAATTTGCGCCCGCTCAGATATTGCCCGGTCAACGAATCGGGATGGCGCATCACCTCTTCCGGTGTGCCTGCCGCCACGACACGCCCCCCGTGTGCACCGGCACCCGGCCCGATGTCAATGATGTAGTCGGCGGCCAGCATCGTGTCTTCATCGTGCTCCACGACGATCAGTGTGTTGCCCAGATCACGCATCCGCTCCAACGTTTCGATCAGACGGTTGTTGTCCCGTTGGTGCAGTCCGATGCTCGGCTCGTCCAAAATGTAGAGGACCCCCATCAATGAAGAGCCGATCTGGGTGGCCAAACGGATCCGCTGGGCTTCTCCACCGGAGAGCGTGCCCGCCGAGCGGTGCAGGGTGAGGTAATCCAGTCCCACGTTGACCAGAAATCCGAGACGTTCCCGGATTTCTTTCAACACTTGACGGGCGATCTGTTGTTCCTTTTCATTCAGTTCCAGGTTGTCGAAAAAAGCAAGTGCGTCACGGACGGACAGCCGCGTCACATAGTCGATGTTTTTCCCGCCGACAAAGACATGCAGGCTTTCTTTGCGCAGACGGGCTCCCTTGCAGGTGGGGCAAGCCTTGGTGCTCATATAGTTTTCGATCATTTCGCGAACCGAATCGGAACCGGTCTCATGATAGCGACGTTGCAGGTTATTGACCACGCCCTCGAAACGCACCTGGGTTTCGCGCCGATGACCCAGATCGTTGGTGTAGCGGAACGGAATCCGCTCTTGCGTACCATACAACAAGAGATTTCGCTCTTCCTGCGACAGTTCGGCAAAGGGCCGGTCCATGTCGATGCCGAAATGGTCGCAGACCGTTTCCAACAGTTGTTCGTAATAATTGCTGGACGAATGGGCCCACGGCTCCAGCGCGCCTTCCCGAATCGTTTTCTCCGGGTCCGGTACCACCAGCTCGGGGTCGATTTCCATCCGGCTGCCCAATCCGTCGCAGGTCGGACACGCACCAAACGGGCTGTTGAACGAGAACATCCGGGGCGAAAGCTCGTCGATGCTGAATCCGCACTCCGGGCAAGCCAGGTTTTGGCTGAACAACAGTTCCTCCCCGTCCACCACATCGATCAATACCTGGCCATCGGTAAGTCCCAGTGCCGTTTCGATTGAGTCGGTCAGTCGGGTCTCGATCCCCGGTTTGACGACGAGACGGTCCACGACCACTTCAATGGTGTGTTTTTTGTTCTTCTCCAGTTTGATTTCTTCGGACAAGTCCCGGATCTCCCCGTCAATCCGCACCCGGACAAACCCCTGTTTGCCGATGTCCTGCAACAGTTTGACATGTTCCCCTTTCCGTCCCTTCACCATGGGGGCCAGAACCTGAATCCTCGTCCGCTCAGGCAGTTCCATGATCCGGTCCACCATTTGCTGTACCGTCTGCGAGGAAATCTCGATTCCGTGTTCGGGACAGACGGGGCGACCGATACGAGCGAACAACAGGCGGAGGTAATCGTAAATCTCCGTCACCGTCCCCACCGTTGAACGCGGGTTGCGGCTGGTCGTTTTCTGATCGATGGAAATGGCCGGAGACAATCCCTCGATGGCGTCGACGTCGGGTTTGTCCATCTGGCCGAGGAACTGGCGGGCATAGGCGGAGAGGGATTCCACATAACGACGTTGCCCCTCCGCATAGATGGTGTCGAAGGCAAGCGAAGATTTGCCCGATCCGCTCAATCCCGTCAACACGACAAATTTGTCCCGCGGAATGGTGACGTCGATATTTTTCAGGTTGTGCACTCGCGCACCGCGAACCACAATGTGTTCCTGTGCCATGTGTTCATGCTCCCTCCGCTTTCAGTTCGATGATCATGTCCCGAAGTTCCGCCGCCCGCTCGAACTCCAACTCCTTGGCCGCCGCTTTCATCTCTTTTTCCAGCTGAGCGATCAACCGTTGACGCTCTTTTTTGGTCATCTTCGCGACCCGGTTGGCCGTTTCATATGTGGGCTTATCTTCTGCCACCTTGGTCGCTTCAATCACATCGCGCACTTTTTTGCGCACCGTCTGCGGTGTGATGCCATGCTGCTCGTTGTACGCGATCTGGATGCGGCGACGCCGTTCCGTCTCGTCGATTGCCTTTCGCATCGATTTGGTGATGGTGTCGGCGTACATGATGACTTCGCCGTTAGCATTGCGGGCCGCACGGCCGATCGTCTGGATCAGGGAACGCTCCTCGCGCAAGAAACCTTCCTTGTCCGCATCCAGGATGGCCACCAACGACACCTCGGGCAGGTCCAATCCTTCCCGGAGCAGGTTGATCCCCACCAAGACATCGAATTCGCCCAACCGCAAGTCGCGCAGGATCTGCATCCGCTCAATCGTTTTGATGTCCGAATGCAAATAGCGCACCTTGATACCGACGTCTTTCAGATAGTCCGTCAAATCCTCGGCCATCTTTTTGGTCAGGGTGGTGACCAGCACCCGCTCGTCCCGTTCGATCCGCTTGTGGATTTCACCGATCAGATCATCGATCTGCCCCTCAATCGGCCGCACATGCACTTTGGGGTCGACCAGACCGGTGGGACGGATGATCTGCTCCACGACGTCAGGTGCTTTTTCCAGTTCATATGGACCCGGTGTGGCCGAAACGAAGATGACCTGATTGATCCGTTCCTCAAACTCCTCAAACTTGAGCGGTCGGTTATCCTTGGCCGAGGGCAGCCGGAAGCCGTGCTCCACCAATACCTCTTTGCGCGACATGTCTCCGTTGTACATCCCACGGATCTGGGGCACGGTAACGTGCGATTCGTCGATGACGATCAGATAGTCATCGGGGAAATAATCCAGCAGCGTATACGGCGGTTCACCCGCTTTTTTGCCCACCAGGTGACGGGAGTAGTTCTCGATGCCCGAACAGAATCCCATCTCCCGCATCATCTCCATGTCGTAGCGGGTGCGCTGCTCGAGCCGCTGGGCTTCGAGCAGTTTGCCCTGCTCGCGCAATTCGGCCAACCGCTCCTGCAGCTCCTGTTCGATATCGCGGAGCGCACGACGCATGACTTCTTCCCGCGTCACATAGTGCGACGCGGGGAAGATGGCCACATGTTCGCGATCCCCGATAATTTCACCGGTGACGACGTCGATCTCGCGAATCCGGTCGATCTCGTCACCGAAAAATTCAACCCTCACTGCCTGCTCGCTCCGTGAAACGGGGAAGATCTCCAACACGTCGCCCCGTACACGGAAAGTGCCGCGGACAAAGTTGATGTCATTGCGCTGGTACTGGATATCCACCAGTTTGCGCAGAACCTCGTTTCGATCCCGCTCCATCCCGACGCGCAGGGAGAGCACCTGGTCACGGTACTCGTCCGGTGAACCCAAGCCGTAGATGCAGGAGACACTCGCCACGATGATGACGTCCCGCCGCTCCAACAATGCACTCGTGGCGGAGTGGCGCAATTTGTCGATCTCATCGTTGATGGACGCGTCTTTCTCGATATATGTGTCCGTTTGCGGCACATAGGCTTCCGGTTGATAGTAATCATAATAACTGACGAAATACTCCACCGCATTGTGCGGGAAAAACTCTTTCAGCTCCCCGCACAGCTGGGCGGCCAGCGTTTTGTTGGGTGCAATCACAAGGGTCGGTTTGTTCACGCGGGCGATCGTGTGTGCGATCGTGAACGTTTTCCCCGTTCCGGTAGCTCCCAGCAGGGTCTGAAACTTTTTTCCCGATAAAACGCCTTGTGCAAGCTGTTCGATCGCTTTCGGCTGATCGCCGCACGGCTCGTATTCGGAAACCAATTGAAACTTTCGTTCCAAGGCCCATCACCTCGGCTCCGTTTCGTCATCCTTTTCATTATATCATAAGAAAAACCAGGTAAGGGAACATCCGTTCTAGGATGTATTTGGAAAATAGCACACACATCACATTCCCGACTCGTTCCACCAGTACCCTGCTAAGAAGGAAACCGAGCGGCACAAGAGATGGGCAACACACGCTTCGTACAGCGGAGATTGCCGGCGAAGCCCCACTCGTTATCGTACCAAGAGACCATTTTCACCCTGTTGCCTTCCAGAACCATGGTGGACAAATCATCCACGATCGAAGAACGGTTTTCCGGATCCATGCTCGAGCCTGGATCGTCGTTCATTCGAAAAAAACATTGCCCCTAGTGAAATTGTCCCTGCATACGAAACTGTTTCCTTCCTTATCGTTGCCGCAAACAGGTCATTTTCAAACCATCTCTTCCGTGCCGGTGTGCGAACAACCATCTTTCACGCTTCTCCATACTTTCACGACCATAGTCACCCGTCCGGGGGAAACATTTTCCCTCTTCAAAGGCACTCTTAAAAGGTCGCACTACTGTACCATTCCCTATGCTTCTTCCTCGTCACCGCCGCCAACAAAACAACGCTCCCGAAACGGGAGCGATCTGATCACAATAGCTGCCAATCATACCAGACGTGTCCGGTAAATCCATGAAGGATCAAAAGTTTTCCCAGACAAGCGACAGACACGCCCTGCCGGGCGAAGACCCGAAAAGCGCAGAAGGGAATCACGGGCAATTTCCTTAGAGCATAGCGTACTTTGCCGGCATCCCGCACTTACCGGGGCGGAGCGCCATGATCTGCTTGCTTGCTGGACACGGGTGGAGCGAGCCGGGAACGGAATTGGACCGTATTCAAACACACTCCCTAGGGAGAAACCGCCTCCGAAACAGGTGAGGAGATCCGAGTGATCGGGCCCGGTGAGGGGATCACACCGAGGTCTGACGGGTCCCCCTCGTATACCGCCCGTTGTACCAGTCTCGTTTCCCCCATTTCATCCACCACTTCCAGCTTGCAGTAAGCGGGCGACTTTTGCATCGCCAACCGTATATCGTCCACCGTCCGAATGTGAACACCGTTCATCCTGGTAATCCGTTCACCGGGACGAATCCCCATCTGTGACGCCGGCGTATCCGGCAACACGGCCAACACGGACATTCCGCGAAAATGGGAGGCAAACCGTGGTTCTCTCCTTTTTTCCCGCCATTTCCCAATCAGATAGATGGCCTCATGACCCACCACGGAAAAAACAGCAGCCACCCATATCAAAGGTGTCCACCATGTGGAAGCCCAGGTCAACCCGGCCAATACAAGCGCATACAGCAAGGCAAAAGTGGATGCCCGCCGTTTTTGTTGCTGATGAAGCATCGACAGATTGAGACGAGAGAAGCCCAGCAACAAGGGCAATGGCAACCATCCGCCCGCAGTCGGAACAATGAGCGGAACCGCCCACAGCTTTTGCAGTCGGAATCCGCCGACCATGTACCCGTCACGGTGCCGGACTGTTTCCGGAATGAACCCGGCCAAACCGTCCATTCGGATTAACAACCACTCCAGCACATGCAGCAATCCAATCAAATATAACCAGTCCCGCTCGGTGACCATGGAGAATCTCCGCCATACGTCCAGCCATTCCGGCGGCACCTGCTCAGCCGACACGTGTGACGCAACAAGCGCGAACAAGACAAGCAATCCGCCTCCATAAGCGACACACGCCCAACGCAGCCGGAATAAACCGAGCACCACCGTCCATCCCCAAATCCACCACAACTCCATGGGGCGGACTTCCCACTGCCAAAATGAAATGAGAACCGAACACACTCCACCGCTCACCGCTCCCAAAAAAACCGTACGCAACAACAACGGCGTGGGCGGGTCCAGACGCCGACCGTATTTTCGCCATTCCCGCAAGCCTTTAAACACGAATTGCATCAACACGCACATCAAAGCCGTCCACCACAGCGGATGGACCAACAAGGCTTTCCATGTGTTCGGTGACGACAATGGAGAAGCCAACCATGAAATCAAGCCGATCCCTCCTGGGCAAATTGCAATCAAAACCCCACGGCGAATCTCGTCGTGGGGTTGATTTTCGACAACCGGTTTGATTTTCCTTTTTTTATTTAGTGGATCTTTTTCTTGGTCGCTTCAATGGCCACTTGTAATTGCACGTCATTTGCCGGGTCGCGCAACATCGCAATAAACACATCCTGCATTTTGGCGGCGGTTTTGTCATCCACCACTCCGGTCATGGGCAAGCCCTCGGTTTTTTGGAAGGCTTTGACGGCCAATTCCGTTTTCTGATCAAAGTAACCGTCTTTTCGACCCGGATTGAATCCCAAGCCATCCAGCACCATCTGCAGGTTGCGCACTGCAGAAGAATTCATATCCCGCTTCAGCGTCTGTCCTGGAGACGGGGGCGTTGCCTGTGCGTATTCCGGAGACTTCACCGGGATCGTCGGTTGGATTCCTGCGGTACCGCCATGCTGGTCGATCCAGGTTCCTCCGGGTGTCAGCCATTTGGCTACGGTCAGCTTCAGGTTGCTGCCGTCGTCAAAGTCCTTCACCGTCTGTACCGTTCCCTTGCCGAACGACTTCTCGCCCACCACTTGCGCTCCGGCGGATTCCTTCAACGCGGCGGCCAGAATCTCCGACGCGCTGGCACTGCCCTTATCGATCAGGACGGTGATCGGATACGATTTTTTCCCTTGCAGCTTCGATTTATAAACGACTTTGTTTCCGGCTTTGTCTTGCGTGACCAGCACATTTTTCCCGCCAGGCACCAGCTGATCGGCAATATCGAGCACCGCAGGCAACAAACCGCCCGGATTGCCACGCACGTCGATAACCAGCCCTTTTATCCCCTTGCTTTCCAGCTGTTTCAGCTGGTTACCGAAATCTTTCGCCGTGTCGTTGGAAAACTGCGTAATCTGAATGTAGCCGATTTGTTGCGGCATCATTTTGGATTCGACCGTCTTGATGGGAATGTTGTCCCGCTTGACGTTGATGTGCAATACCCCACTGTAACCGGGACGGATCACTTCCAGCTTGGCAATGGTCCCCTTGGGCCCGCGAATCTTCATCACCGCTTCATTCAGGCTCATTCCTTCCAAGCTGACGCCGTTCACCTTGATCACTTGATCGTTGGGGCGCAATCCCGCTTTTTCCGCCGGTGAATCCTTAAACGGGGAGACGATCGTCACCTTTCCGTTTCTCATGGTGACTTCCGCCCCGATTCCCTGGAATGACGATTCCAGAGTAGACTCAAACTGTTTGGCCGTAGTCGGGTCCATATAGGCGGAATAGGGATCTCCGAGCGAATCCACCATCCCTTGGATGGCACCGTCGATCAGTTTTTTGTCGTTTGCTCCCCGTACATATTGGGACTTGATCACGGCATACGCCGTTTTTAATTTTTCAAATCCGTCAACATCACCTTGCACGGCGGCGGAAAAATCACCGTTCAACCACAGGGCCGGCGCTCCTGTCAACCGATCCCAAATGCCGCCGTCTTTGACCACCGCTGCTGTCGCGGCACTGCTGAGGACGATGGAAACGATCACCATCAGCGCCACCGTCCGTCCGCGAAATTGCATGTCGACACCACCTTTGTCAGCCTGTATGTCTTCCGTTCATCCCCGATCGCAGGTCGAAGATAATATATGATAGACAGGCCGGGAATAGTCAGGAATTCCAACAGGCATATCGAAAAAGAAAGACTGTCCAGTCCGTGGAACTGTACAGTTCTTTTCGGATTGGTTCGTTCATCCATTTATTATAGCGCAATGTGTCACCGGAATCATCCCCGTGCTTCCTCAATGGGAAAGGTACAGAACAGGGTTGACCGCTTTCTCTCCCAACCGCACCTCAAAATGGAGATGCGGACCCGTGGAAAAACCGTTGCTGCCAATCCCGGAGATGCGCTGTCCCCGCTTCACTTCGTCGCCTTCATGCACCAAAACCTGATTTTCGTAACTGTGACCATACCAGGTAAAAAGGTCTTGTCCCCCTTTTTTCCCGTGGTAAATGACAATAATCCAACCGTAGCCGAGTGACGGCCCGCTTCTCACCACCACTCCGCCGGCCGCCGCATATACCGGATCGTTGTAGTTTCCGTGGATGTCGATCCCCATATGCGGTCGCATCACCCCTTTGAGCGGGTGGACGCGCGGTCCATACGGGGACGTGATCTCATGACTGTTGGCAGGCCAACGAAGAGGGCCGCCCTCGTACGGAAAGGACAACCGGCCACTGTGCAGCAAGCTGAGATTGATCCGACGCACTTCGTCTTCTTTGATATCTTCCAACCCCTCCAGCTCGGCAAGCCGTACCCGGTTTTTCTTCAGGTCGGCCAACATTCGGTCATATGCCGCTTTGGCTTCTTCGGCTTTCTTTTTTTGTTCGGCCTTCAATTGAACCAGTGAGGATTCGTAACGGGTTTTGGCTTGCTTCCATTTAAAATAAGAGTCGAACAGGTTCCGATCCTGTTTGACGATCAGGCGCATCGTCTCAAAACGGGTGAGAAACGCCTGAAAGGAATCGGCTGTCAACAAGGTGCGCATGAAGCCGAAATCCCCTTGCTCATACAAACGGCGAACCCGTTGTTTGAAAATGGCTTGCTGGCGGGTCAACTTTGCGTTGATCTGACGGATCTCTTGCTGCGTCCGCAGAATCTCGTCATCAATTCGGTAACTTTCTTTCTCCAAACGTTCCAGCTCCGCCTGGTTGGCTTTCATCTTCTCGTTCAACTGTTTGATTTTCCCCTGCACCTGTCCTTTTTGCTGACGTACCTGATTGAGCTCACTCTTCGATTTCACTGCTGAGGAGGGAACCGCCCATGCCGGAGAAGAAATGAACAGTCCCAAGCAAACCGCTGCCGCCAACAGGATTCCTTTCCGCATCTTTCTCTGTTCCTCCATCTCTCCTGGTTGTGCTGATTTTCTTCTCTGTGAGTGGCCTTTTTCCCGCCCACTCCCGCAACGGTCGCGTTCCGGAAAAAGGCCACTCTGCTCATGGAGCTGATCCCTGCAGGTAACGGATCGGATTTTGCAGATGTATGCGAGGACCCGGCATTTTCCGCGATCACCTGGCCGCAGCATCCGTTTGCCCGCACTCACGCGTACCGAACTATGCCCATCCAACATGGTGAAACCGCCTGATCCAGAATGACGGCCCGCCGTAGCCGCTTGCGGGGTGACTTTCCTTCACCGCAGCAGCATGAATCGGTGTGCCATGGGTCCGTCGAAATCGACTCCTGCCTCCCGGTAACGGGATGAACACACCCATGTTCCCGCTCTTTTCTTCTGATCCGTCTTGATTTCCCCGTAACGATACGCCTGCCGGCCCTCCCGAAACACCAGACTGAGCACCATCACCCCTGTCTACCCTCCTCGATTCATTCCATCCTCTCCTTGCGCGTGATCCTTTTGTCTGTATCGTTATTCTCTTCGAATATTCCCTCAAAATGGAATCCAGTGTCAAAAAGGTGTTTCCATTCGCATGTTTTGAATGCTGCCATTCAGCGAATGAATCAGTATGTGCATTGTCCGTCTGATCGAACCATACCAACTCTGGACACGCCCTGGACGTGGCCACCGGCTCTCGTTTCGCTACACATCAATGTGATACTTTTATGAAGAGCGTGCAGGAAAACCCATCCCTTCAGGGTTGGGATGAAAGCGAGCTGTGCATTGAGCTGTTTCAGCGCTTGCATCTCGGCGGCCACTTTCGGTTTCAACTGCGCCACCTATGCGGCTGCTTCCTGATCCTGCGGGTTTTGCTTGTCCGACAGAATTTTGGTGCAATCGAGTCAAGAAGTGCGAAAACACTTAAAACTGCTATGCGAGCAAAAACTCGTGAAACGAAAATTGCCCAGGCATGACGAAACCATCGTGGATGGATGTGGGCTGCCACGCCAGATGAAGCGAAAAGACCACGACGACCAAAGGGAGTGCCTCCGGTGCTTCAGCCGTGTGGGGCAAGTCACGAAAAAAGTCGACCCGTTCCCGGATCGGCAAATGGTTGATCGATTGTGTTCCTGTTGGATTTTTCATCCACCACCGATAATATCTTGGGCCACCGGGTGGGTCGACTTGTTGCTTGATTGAGACAATGGACTATCTCGACAGATAATACACAGGATTCTGCAACTTGCCGTTTTTCCGCACTTCGAAGTGGCAGTGCGGGCCGGTGCCGGTGCCGTTGTTGCCCACTTCCGCGATCTTTTGACCGCGAGCCACGCGATCACCCACATTGACCGTCACCGTGTTGCCATACATATGAGCATACAAGGTGGACAATCCGCCGTGGTCAATGACAACAATCCACCCATATCCGCTGGACGGACGGCTTTCGATCACCTTCCCGCTGGCCGCGGCACGAATGGACGCTCCCATCGGGCAACCAATGTCCACACCATCATGGTGTTTGTATCCCCCCGTCACCGGGTGTGGCCGCCAACCGAAGGGGGACGTGATCGGCCCGTTGCACGGTCTCGACAATTTTCCGCCACTCCACATCCCACTGCTGTAAGCCAGCTCTGCGTTGATCTTGTCCAGCTCTTCCTGCTTGATTTCTTCTTCTTCCTCCAGTTGGCTCAACGCCTTTTCGTGCTGTTTCACCAAGGTGACAATCTTTTGATATTCTTCATCCGCCTTGGCCTTTTCCTCTTTCAATTTGTTTTGCTCCGCCAACAACCTTTGCTGATCCTTCTCTTTTTTCTCCCAGGCCTCGAAATAATGATTCAACAGGGTACGGTCCTGTTTGACGATCAGGCGGACCGTCTCAAATCGGACCAGGAATTCGTTGAAGGATTCGGCTGAAAACAAGGCCTTCATGTATCCCATGTCGCCTTTCATGTAAATCTCGCGGACTCGTTGTTTGAAGATGGCCGCATGCTGATTGAGTTCTTTTTCCGCTTTCCGGAGATCTTTTTTCGCTTTCTCCACCTTTTTGTTCTGTTCGTCCAATTTTTTCTCCAGCTCATTCAGTTTTTGTTCCCTGGCATCCAGTTGCTCCTTCACCTTTTCCAGATCCGCTTCCTTCTGCGACTTCCGGTTCCGAATATCCTGCAATTCCTTTTTGGTCTTGTCCACTTTGCTCTCCGCGTTCACCCCGTTGACCGTCAGCCCGCTGAAAACCAAGCTGACAGCCAATACCATTGCAAGCAACGTGCGCTTCATTCAACCCTCTCTCCATATGTTTTTTTCAGGTGTCAACGAAAACCGTCGGGGACTTGCCCGGCATCTCGTTTGATCACCGAATACTAAAAATACTATATAAAAAAGTCGACCCGCTCCCGGATCAGGACGGATGCCCCGTTCGCATTTCCTGCATCTATCCCGGCGTTTGATTGAACCAATCGGGCGGGTCGACTTATTGCTGGATTTGAAAAAGGAAGAATGATTACCTTAAATACTTCGCCGGATCCTGCAATCTTCCGTTTTTCCGCACTTCAAAGTGAAGGTGCGGTCCGGTGGAACGCCCGTTGTTCCCCACTTCCGCGATTTTTTGACCGCGAGCCACGCGTTCACCCACATTGACCGTAACCGTGTTGCCATACATGTGAGCATACAAGGTGGACAATCCGCCGTGGTCAATGACAACAATCCATCCATACCCGTTGGACGGACGGTTTTCGATCACCTTTCCGCTGGCCGCGGCATAGATCGGCGATCCCATTGGACAGCCGAAGTCCACGCCTTCGTGGAATTTGGCTTCCCCGGTCACCGGGTGAACGCGCCAACCGTAGGGGGACGTCATCGGTCCGTCGCACGGACGTGACAAATATCCGCCATTCCACAGGCCGCGGCTGTAGGCCAATTGCGCGTTGATCTTGTCCAGCTCTTCCTGCTTGATTTCTTCTTCTTCCTCCAGCTGGTGCAAAGACGCTTCGTGCTGTTTCACCAAGGCGACGAGCTTTTGATATTCTTCATCCGCCTTGGCCTTTTCCTCTTTCAATTTGTTTTGCTCTGCCAACAACCTTTGCTGATCTTTCTCTTTTTTCTCCCTGGCTTCGAAATAATGATTCAACAGGGTGCGATCCTGTTTGACGATCAGGCGGATCGTCTCAAAACGGACCAGGAATTCGTTGAAGGAGCCGGCTGAAAACAAGGCCTTCATGTATCCCATGTCGCCTTTCATGTAAATCTCACGGACTCGTTGTTTGAAGATGGCCGCATGCTGATTGAGTTCTTTTTCCGCTTGCTGGAGATCTTTTTTCGCTTTCTCCACCTTTTTGTTCTGTTCGTCCAATTTTTTCTCCAGCTCATTCAGTTTTTGTTCCCTGGCATCAAGCTGTTCCTTCACTTTTTCCAGATCCGCTTCCTTCTGTGACTTCCGGTTCCGAATATCCTGCAATTCCTTTTTGGTCTTGTCCACTTTGCTCTCCGCGTTCACCCCGTTGACCGTCAGCCCGCTGAAAACCAAGCTGACAGCCAATACCATTGCAAGCAACGTGCGCTTCATCCAACCCTCTCCCTGTGTTGTGTTCTTCCAGTTGTCCACGGATCATCTGAAATAAGGCAGGGGATCGACGGGTTCTCCGTTTTTGTGAACTTCAAAATGGAGGTGGGGTCCCGTGGACACCCCATTATTGCCAACCGCCGCAATCACCTGGCCCCGCGATACGTGCTGTCCCACGCTGACCCGCACATCCTGAGGATATACATGTGCGTACAACGTGGCCAAGTTGTTGCCGTGATAGATGACAACGATCCAACCGTAACCACTGGCGGGACGGGATTCCATCACCACGCCGTCAGCGGCGGCGTGAATCGGCGATCCCAGACGGTCGGCAATGTCGATTCCCGCGTGAAGACGCCACCGATGCTTGATCGGATGGTAACGAAGGCCGAATTTGGATGTCAAGCGGCCACCGTCCACAGGCCAGTAAAATTTCCCGCCTTGATATTTGGGTTTCTGAACGCCTTTGTCACCGCCGGATGCACGCTTTTCCAACTCACGTTCCCTTTGTGCGATCAACTGCTGAACCTGCCGGGTGTCCTGCTCGTTCAGTTCTTCCAAATGCGACCGCTGCTGTTCCAACTGGGCCAATTGCGCTTCGTTCCGACGATATTCGGCGATCAGTTGTTTATGTAAACCCTCTGCTGCGGCCATCTGCTGTTTTTTCTGTTTCAACTGCTGCTCGATGAGGGATTTTTGACGCGCGACTTCTTGCCGGTTTTTCTGAAACCCCGCAATCAATTGCCGGTCGGCCTTGACCACTTCGCGTACCCAATAAAGCCGGGAGAGGAATTGTGCGAACGAGTCGGAGCTCATCAGCGCTTCGAAGTAAAACATGTTGCCCTGCATATACAACTGTCGTACCCGATTTCGAAACAGCGCCTGCCGCTCCTCCAGCTGCTTTTCCAGTTGCGACAGACGCGCCTTCGACTGTTGTAACTGCTGTTCTGATCGGTATACCTGATCATTCAATGCCGCCAGCCGTTGTTTCATCTCATCGATTTGCTTCACCAGCGACTGCAAATCTTCGGCTTTCACCTTTTTCTCTTTTTCGATTTGCTGAATCTGCTTGTCCCGCTCTTTGATGGCTTCCTTTTTCCGATCGATTTCACTCGGCCCGGATTGAGCCGAAGCGCCGGCAGGCGGCAAGACGACTCCCAAGGCCAAACAAACGCTTACCGCCAACAAAAAGAAGCGCTTCACACCATTCCCCTCCAAAACGTTTTTGGCATGATCAGACTTTCAGGAATCGGCGAATCGACATGATACTTCCCCAGACTCCGATCACAACACCCAACGCCATGGTCAACAGCGTGACATACAGAGACAGGGGCCACATGTCCAACGCTTTGAAGAAGTTGTACCCCTGACCCGCATCCATGATGTGGAGGAACGCGTTATACACCACCAACACGATCGTCACCGGCACAATCGATCCCAAAATCCCGATCAAGGCACCTTCAATGAAAAACGGCCAACGAATAAACCAGTTACTCGCCCCCACCAACCGCATGATCTCAATTTCACGGCGGCGGGCGAAGATGGTCAGTTTGATGGTGTTGGAGATCAGGAACGCAGCCAAGACGGCCAACCCGGTTCCGAAGACCAACACCACGATACGGACGTAATAGGACAGATCGAGCAGTTTGTCGGAGACCCCGTCACCGGAGTCGGCATCATCGATTTGGTTGAGCTGTTTGATCTTGCTCTCCAATTCCTCGATTTTTTGCGGGTTTTTGGGCACAATACGGAACATGTCAGGCAACGGGTTCTGGTTCCCTTCCAATCCTTCCAGGAATGTGGAATCTTTCCCCCATTGCTTTTTCATCTGTTCCAGTCCCGCCGATTTGGGGACGAATTCCACGCTTTTCACTTCCGGCATCTGCGAGATCTGTTTTTTCAACGCATCCACGTCATACGTAGTGGCCGTCTGCGAGACGAACGCCGTTACACCCATCTGTTTGTCCAATTCGCCGGCCCAATAGCTGACATTGAAGGCAAACACGAGAAAGAATCCGAAAATGAGCAAGGTGACGGCCACCGCACTGACCGCGGCGAACGTCATCCACGAGTTTCTGCGTAAACTTTTGACCGCCTCGCGAGCATGGCGGAACATCGTATCAATCTTCATAACCGTATTCCCCCTGCCACTCGTCCCTCACAATGACGCCTTGTTCGATGGCGATGACGCGCTTGCGCATCGTGTTCACGATCTCTTTGTTGTGGGTCGCCATCACGATGGTCGTTCCACGGTTGTTGATCTCCTGCAGCAAATACATAATGTCCCACGAGTTTTCGGGGTCCAGGTTCCCCGTAGGCTCGTCCGCAATCAGGAAACTGGGATTGTTTACAATCGCCCGGGCGATGGAGACCCGTTGCTGTTCCCCACCGGACAATTGGGACGGGAGGGCGTGCATCCGATCCTGCAAACCGACCAGCTCCAAGACTTCCTCCACGCGCCGGCGAATCTGCCGTCTCGGCGCCTCAATCGCCTCCATGGCGAAAGCGACGTTCTCATACGCTGTCATGTTGGGCAACAATTTGTAATCTTGGAATACCACTCCAATATTGCGACGCAAATACGGAATTTTCCAATCCCGAACGCGTTTGACATTGACGCCGTTGATCAGGATGACACCGCTGGATGGCTTTTCTTCCCGGTACATGAGCTTGATAAAGGTACTCTTACCCGCACCACTCGGTCCGACAATGTAGACGAATTCTCCCTGTTCGATCTTGACGTCAATTCCACGCAACGCCTCAACACCGTTCGGGTATCTTTTCCAAACATCATGCATTTCGATCACAATATCACCTCAAGCCTCGTGTACCTGGTTTTCTATGAAACTATGTAACAAACTCCCCATCCTATCACACGCATCAAATCACATTACTATTATAGTATAGCATCTTTATCCCGCAATCCCAGCCGCCTTTCCTGTTCGTTCGCTAATTCGACAAAAGCAAAACGAAAGAAACCCACTACCCTCCCGCAGTGGACTGCTGACAATGGGAAACGGGTCGTTTTTTCGACCCTTGCTCCCTCTCCCGGACAAATGTCGTCCGCATCTTGTCAACACCCTGACTGCCGTCAGGCAAGGGTTTCTATATCCGATTTCGGTTGATAGAAATCCATTTCATTAATCAATAACGTGATCTAACCACGTATGGGTTTCATCGATTTTCGATTTTTTTTCTTCGATCGCGGCCAAAACGGCTTGACGCCCCGTACCGCCGGGGATATTTCGCGCGTCCACCACCCGTTCCAATTGAAGTGCTTCATAAACGTCCGCCTCAATCAGCGGGCAGGCGGCCTTGAATTCCGCCAATTCACAATCCGTCAATGTCTTGCCCCGTTCCAGGCAATGCAGTACCAAACGCCCGACGACTTCATGCGCTTCGCGGAACGGCAAGCCTTTCTTCACCAGATAATCAGCCAGATCAGTGGCGTTGGCAAACCCGCTTTGCGCATTTTCCCGCATTTTCTCCACATTCACTTTCATGCTGGAAAGCATCGGCGCCGTTAACGCGAGCGCCCCGGTCAGCGTGTCCACCGTATCGAACACGCCCTCTTTGTCTTCCTGTATATCCTTGTTGTAAGTGAGTGGCAAGGCCTTCAATGCAGTGAGTAACGCCACCAGATGACCGATGACGCGTCCTGTTTTCCCCCGGACCAGTTCGGGGACGTCCGGATTTTTCTTCTGCGGCATCATGCTGCTGCCCGTACAGAAGGCATCATCCAACTCGATGTAACCGAACTCTTCACTGGACCACAGGATCAACTCTTCGGACAGACGGGAGAGATGAACCATGATGAGCGAAGCGATGGAGAGAAACTCCACCAGATAGTCACGATCGCTGACGGCGTCCATGCTGTTGTCATAGATACCGTCGAAGCCGAGTTCCTCCGCTACCATGTACCGGTCGATCGGAAAGGTCGTCCCGGCGATCGCACCGGCACCCAACGGCGAAATGTTGACCCGTTTGTAACTGTCCATCAACCGCTCGATATCACGCTGAAACATGGAAACGTAAGCCAACAGGTGATGGGCCAGCCGCACGGGCTGGGCACGCTGCAGGTGGGTGTATCCCGGCAGGATGGTATCCACGTGCACTTCCGCCTGTGCGATGAGCGCTTCCTGCACGCCGACAAGCAAACGGACCAGTTCAACGGTTTGATGACGAACGTACAGGTGCATATCCAACGCCACCTGATCATTGCGGCTGCGACCCGTATGCAGTTTGCCGCCGACGGGACCGATTTCCTCGATCAACAGTTTCTCGATGTTCATGTGTATGTCTTCATTCTCGACCGAAAACGACACTTCCCCGCGGCGGATGCGTTCCCGGATCGTTTCCAACCCGGAAAGGATGGTCTTCGTCTCTTCCTTCGTCAAAATGCCACAGGCGCCCAGCATGCGCACATGGGCCATACTCCCCCGGATATCTTCTTCGGCCAGCCGTTGATCAAACCCGATCGATGCGGTGTATTCCTCAACCAACTGGTTGGTCGGCTTGGTAAATCGCCCGCCCCAGAGCTTCATCGTGATCCTCCTTCTTCGGGTTGACGGTGGCGAATACTTGCGTCGGCAATCCCCACAGACGGATAAAACCGACGGCTGCCTGATGATCGAAGGTGTCCTCCGGCGTGTAGGTGGCCAGCTTTTCATTGTACAGAGATCGATCCGACTTACGGCCGGTGACCACGGCATGCCCTTTGAACAGCTTGACGCGCACCGTTCCGCTGACGGTTTCTTGCGTCACGTCGATAAAGGCGTCCAATGCTTTTTTGAGCGGGGAGAACCACAAGCCTTCATAGATCAATTTGCCCCATTGCTGTTCCACGATCGGCTTGAACTGGGCAATCTCCCGGGTTTGCGTCAGAAACTCCAGTTCCCGGTGAGCCGTGATCAGTGTAATGGCTCCCGGACACTCGTACACCTCACGCGATTTGATGCCCACCAGCCGGTTTTCCACGTGATCGATCCGGCCGACACCGTGTTTCCCGGCGATCTGGTTCAACGCGGCAATCAGCTCATGAAGCGGCATCGTTTGCCCGTCCAATGCGACAGGAAGTCCCTTTTCAAATGTGATCTCCACTTCATCAGGCTGATCGGGCGTATCGGCCAGTGAAGCTGTCCATTCATACGCTTCCTCCGGCGGCTCCGCCCACGGATTTTCCAAAATGCCGCACTCACAACTTCTTCCCCACAAGTTCTGGTCGATGCTGTAGGGATTATCCAAATCGACCGGGATCGGAATACCGTGTTTTTTGGCGTATTCGATCTCTTCGTCCCTGGACATCGCCCACTCCCGAACCGGTGCGATCACTTTCAGGTGTGGATTCAATGCGGCGACGGACACATCGAACCGTACCTGGTCATTCCCTTTCCCGGTACAACCGTGCGCCACGGCAACCGCACCTTCTTTTTCCGCCACTTGCACCAGCACTTCCGAGATGAGCGGACGGGACAGCGCGGACACCAACGGATATTTGCCTTCATACATCGCATTGGCCTTCAGTGCCGGCGCCAGATATTTCTCGGCAAACCACTGCCGCGCATCGACGACCAGCGACTTGACCGCACCCACTTTCAACGCTTTGGCTTTGACAAAATCCAAATCCTTGCCCTCTCCCACATCAAGGGCGACGGCGACAACATCATAACCGTAGTGCTCCTGCAACCACTTGATGGCGACCGATGTATCTAAACCCCCGGAATATGCCAGGATCACCTTATCTTTTGCCACGTTTGACCTCTCCCTTATAAAAATTCATCTTAGTGTATTATTATACATACCAACCGATAAAAGTCCATGTTTTTTTCGAGTGTCAAGCAAATGTCACACATTTTGATCCGGGGGGCGATCCACATGTCGGACTGCCTTTTCCGGTTTTTCGCCCACTCCCGATACAACGGCTGTTTTCCCTCAACAGAATCCAACTTTGAGGATGGAAAATATTGAATCAACCAGTTCACAAAATCATCATGCGTAGGCCCAACAGCCCATTCACATGCCAACCCATTGACTTGTACCGAAGCAGATTGATGACAAAGCGGCTGACTCCGATTTCCCGTCTGTAGCTCCGCGATGGACGGAAATTTCGCTCCGTTCCCCGAAATTGCGTGAGGTCCGACCACACTGTCAACAGTCTCGTCTTGAAGGCGTTTTTTTGCTATCCTCAAAGGGAGTCCATCTTTTGGTTGGTGATGGCGTGAACTTTTATCCTTCCCATTCCCAAAAAGGATGGGCTTATTATCCCTGCTTAGAAAGTAGTAATAATGTAAAGTTGTTGCTTTTCGTAACGAGCAAATTGTAATATCATATCAATTAGTCAGAAGCAAATTTGCTTCTTTTTCTCGGAATGAAAAGTTTCGTAAAATTAACTTTATCTTAATCTTTACGGACGTTCAAAAGAAAAACCTGATTCCCTTCGTTTTCCCAAAGGAAATCAGGTTTTTCAGAACTGTAGCCCTTAGTCAGTTTAAAAATGGCTTGTCATTAATTATTTGAAGAATTTAACACGTTCTTCCAACGGCTTGAATTCTTTATCTCCAGGTGTAGTAATCGGCTTACCAAACGGCATTTGAGCAATAAGTGTCCATTCGTTGGGGATATTCCACTCTCTTTTCACTTCATCATCAATGAGTGGGTTATAGTGTTGCAAAGAGGCGCCAAATCCTTCGATTTCTAATGATGTCCAAATCACATATTGGAGCATACCCGAAGATTGATGAGCCCAAATCGGGAAATTCTTCGCATAAGATGGGAATTGTTGTTGCAGACCTTGAATTACACGTTCGTCTTCAAAGAACAAAACTGTCCCATAGCCACTACGGAATGAGTTGTTTATTTTTTCTTCCGTTGAAGCGAATCGATCTGCAGGAACGATTTTTCTTAACGTTTCCTTAGTAATATCCCATAACTTGTTGTGATGCTCTCCTAACAACAGAACTACTCGTGCACTCTGGGAATTAAATGCAGATGGTGTGTATTTGACAGCATGGTCAATCACTTCTTTAATTCTTTCATCAGAAACGGGTGCTTCTTTGCTGATCCCGTAATAAGTGCGTCGATCTTTCACTGCTGTATAGAAATCTTTTGCGCTATTCGCCATGCCACTCGCCCCCGGTTTCATTTTATTTCCGAATACATTATCTAAGAATCCCATTTAACACATCTCCTTAACTATTCTAAAGTTTAGCCTCTTCCTGCTTGGAATTCCGGATATTTGGTCATTCCGCCATCTACAAACAAGGTAATCCCTGTCACATAACTGGATTCAGAAGAAGCCAGCCATGCCGCTGCTGCGGCGATTTGTTCCGGTTTACCGATATAGCCCATCGGAATCATACTTTCGACATCTTTTCTTTGTTCAGGATCAGAGAATTTTTCAGCATTAATCGGAGTATCAATGGCGCCTGGTCCAATGTTGTTCACACGGATGCCTTTTGGAGCGTATTCTAACGCCAAGGTTTCGGTCATTAACTTGATGCCGCCTTTGCTTGCAGCGTAATGGACAAACAGTGGCCAAGGAATCACTTCATGCACACTCGACATGTTAATGACGTTCCCTCTAATGTTGTTTTCTACAAAATATTTAATGGCTTCACGGCTACCCAAAAAAGCACCGGTTAAGTTGGTATTAATAACCTTGTTCCAATCCGATAGGGATAATTCGTGTGATGGGACTGGATTTTCAATTCCGGCGTTATTGATCATCACATCTAAAGTACCGTAATGATCAATGGCAGATCGAACAAGACGTTTGACATCTTCTTCTTTCGTCACATCCCCACTGACAATAATCGCATCTCCGCCTGCTTGTTTGACTTCTTTCATCACTTCAAGGGCTTCTTCTTCACTCGAACGATAGTTGATCACCACTTTGGCTTGTTCTTGACCAAACCGAATGGCCATGGCCCGACCAATACCTTTTGAAGCTCCGGTAATGACAACGACTTTTCCTTTCAGATCTGGATACATAAAACATCCTCCTCCGATTGATGTATTGGTTGTTGCATTTATGATTTGGCTAAACCAAGGAAAACAGCACCGATCACAATCAGGATAATCCCTGTCACAATCCCAATAAGTTGACGTTTCGTTTTCTTTTCGCCCAAGAAAACAATACCGCCGAGCGTAGAAACGATAATCCCCAATTGGGATAAAGAAAAACTGATGGCTACACCTACTTTTGGTTGGGAAATGAACAAAAACAAGTTGCCGGTTGCCCAAACGACCCCAGGTAAGATGTTTTTGAGGGTATAGCGATTAAAAGGTTTGTGTTTATAAGTCAGCATCACCCCCCCAACGACCATTCCAATCGCTTGAGGGAAAAGGGCCGACCAGCTATCGATATGGAAAAGTCGTACAATCACCACGTAAATGAGGTAACCGACCGTAGACACAATCAGTGTGACGATCCCTTTTTTCGTTTGCCTGGATGTATCTTTTCTGTTTTCATCCTCCAGAGAAGTGAGGACAATCCCGATCACAATCAGGATGAGAGCGATTGTCCCAAAGAGAATGGCGCTCAGTGTAGACCATTCTTTAAACACAATCACGCCAAAGAGCGTCGTAGAGACCAATTGCATCCCTGTTGAAATCGGCATGGTTTTTGAAACACCCATATATTCCACGCTTTTCAATTGGTTTCGCTGACCAAGAGCCCAAAATAAGCCGGATAGGATTCCGACGATAAAAATGAGGGGTGACAACGGAGGTTGTACAAAAAGAAAGATCACGATGGAAAAAACCAATGCCCCTATCGTTGTTCCCAACGTTTGGCTATAAGGTCCACCACCCAGTTTCACGTTAAGTAATACAATACTTCCCCAAGCCAGTGCCGGGATGAGAGCTAAGAGTATATCCATTGGTTGAACCCTTCTTTCATGATGTACTTTGATAATATACTTTACTTTAGTTAGTTGATTATTTTACGTAACCAATAGTACCACTTGCGTTTCTAATAGTCAATTAGTAAAAAATAGAAGCCTTTATTTGAACTGATGAGGTCACGAAAGGGAAACTACGAAAACTGATTGAACTCGCTCAATACACAAAAAAATAGAGGGTTTCCTCTCTCCCCAACACCCGTTAAATCAGTATAAGCTAGGAGCCGCCCCCTTGGAGATCCGCACTGAAAACCGAACAAAAAAACGCCCCACATGGGACGATCACCATTGTCATCCATCACGTCTCCCCCTTAGTCAAACTCTGGTGACGCAAGCATCAAGTCAATTTCCTCGTCAGTACTGGTCGATCCAATACGCCTGTCCATCTATAACATACGCCCATCCGGCCACACAATCTCTCGCTGCTCCCCATGACGAACTTTTTTCTTTCCACTCCTCCCATCGCGCCAAAGACCACGGACAGAGTAGCACTTCCCTCGCTTGTACTGGCGACCAACATACCGGTGTTTCCCCATCGCCAAACTTTTTAAAGTTTTATTCTGCACATACATTCCATTTACTCCCTTTGTTCTATGGACGGAGTTTTCTGTTTTTTGTAAGATGAAGACTGTTGAAAAATATTGAAGAGGTGGAAGGATGAAACGGATCGTCGGAATGTTGGTCCTCATGTTATCGCTTATGATCAGCACCGGGTGTTCCGGCCTCCTGTCCGCCGGTTCCCCTCAGGAAGCGGTGCAGAAAAAGAAACCCGCCGGGCCGGAAGAGTTCAAAGCAGCGACAACCGTGGAGGGGATGCTGAGAGAGGGGCCGGGGAAATACGCGGGCAACAAATACGACAAAGCAAAGGTACAGGCGGAACTGGACAAGTTTCCGAAAGGTCTCTCCGCCCGTGAGGTATATAACCGCTTGATCTATTACCTGGCGGAGGATTACAAGCCCATCCTGAAAAAGGTGGAGGAGTTCAACCCGGCGGTGCCCACCGACGCCAAAATGCCGGCGTCCGACATCAACAAGGATGTCAAGGTGCAGAACATGAATGTGGAAATCCTGCTGGACTCCAGCGGAAGCATGGCGGAAAAGACGGACGGGGCACAGCGGATGGAACTGGCCAAACAGGCCATTCGCGATTTCGTCTCCTCCCTGCCGAAAGGGGCGCGGGTCTCCCTTCGGGTATACGGGCACAAGGGGACCAACAGTCCAAAGGACAAGGCGCTCTCCTGCAAGAGCAGTGAACTGGCCTACCCGTTGTCGGAATATGATGCAGGCAAATTCAACCGGGCATTGGACAGCTTCAAGCCGGGCGGATGGACGCCTTTGGCCGCTTCCATCCAAGCCGCTCAAATGGATCTGGAAAAAGAAGCGGGGAAAGACACGCAAAATATCGTCTATGTCGTCAGTGACGGCGTGGAAACCTGCGGCGGCGATCCGGTGAAGGCCGCCCAGTCGTTGTATCAATCCGACATCCAGGCGGTGGTCAACATCATCGGATTCGACGTGGATGACGCGGGGCAGCAAGCCCTGCAAAAAGTGGCGGAAGCAGGCGGCGGGACCTACCGAACCGTTCGTACCAAAGAGGATCTGAAAGCGGAACTGGAACGGCGGTACAAGGAGCTGCGGCAGGAGTGGGAAATCTACGAAAGCCAAGTGAGATGGGACATGCTCTTTAACAGGATCGACAAGCAGGATGAGGCTGACCGGATCATCGGATTGCCCGACGGACTGTTTCGAAATACTTGGCGTAAAGAAGATGAACATCTACGTGCCGCCCGGGATTACCTGGAGGAAAAAGGGATTATCGACTCATCACACCTCAGTTGAGGTCGGCAAACTGATCCAAGACCGGAAATCGAAGCTGGAACATTACCGCTCCGAGGAACGGAAGCGTCTGTTCAAGGAAATTGATGCCTTCCAAAAACGGATGGAAGATATGGCGAAACGTCGGAGGCAACAGGCGGAAGAGAAAATCAATCAAAATCTGGGCAAACATTGACGAAGACACCAAAACCGGAGACCAAAACCGCTGGCCTCCGGTTTTTAGTACATTTTTCGGGTTCATCCCCGATCTCTTCTCCTTCCACCAACTGGGCCGCGTTTATTTCCTGCGTCTGATTGGAAAAGGAACTCGGACAGAGGATAAGATGCCCATCCCATGTTACTTGGAAAATGCCCACGTGTTGATGGAACAGATCAGAAGCCTTTGTTTCGCCTTCCAATTTGGAACTCCGTCGGTATGAACTTTTTTGCCTTATTTCCATCGATTAGACCAAATTCAATACACCCAATCCCTTCTCCCCCACAGTACGTAAGTCATACTGCATGAGAAGAGCAAACAAGCCGCCAGCAACGCCAAAACCGATGATGTCCCCAAGCCACCCATCAGCTTGAACACCGACTCCCCGGTCTTCAGAAAAAATACCATCTGACGGGAAACGTACACAGCACCGACCAAAAATGCAATCAATCCGAAGAAAGCAACAATCGTATTGGGGAGAACGGAGCTCAGCAATCCGCCGACCCCCAGCAACGCCAGAAAAATAAGGGCATGCCAGCCGTAAAACAGCAGGACAAATCCGTACCCTTCCGCCTCCGGCCGGTTGAAAAACGGTACGGTTTCCACATGGGGAAACAACGCCGCTCCCGCCAACAATCCATACAGAAGAATCATGGCCAGCATCGCTCCGATCACTGCCGCCTGACTGACCCACTTGGCCGTCAACAACTGCCAACGTGCATATGGACGAATCAGGACCAACCGATAGGCGCCGGATGTATATTCTCCATTGAAACTGTCTGCCACCATCATCGGGATCAGGATCAAGGAAAGAACAAATGAAATCTCTTTCAACAGGAACACGGAAAAATTGACGGAATTGAGCCGGGTTGTATGCAGCGGATCATAAAATCCGATCCCGCCGCGCTGCAACCAAAACGTCATGAATACCAGCAACAATCCCAGAATCCCGAACGATACCGCCGTTTTCTTCCTGCTCCAAATGCGTTCCAACTCGGAAACCACCAAATCCTTCACCAATCCATCCCCCCTAAAAAAATCGGTCTTGGCGGGTGAAGATCCCATAAGCCATCACAGTGAAAAACACGCCGTAAACGGCCATTATGGCGAAATTCCATCCGACGAAATCCGGTTTTTCCGCCAACATGCGGGCGATCCCCTGATATTGAATGTGGGTCAGGGAAAGGAAAAACCACTTGGGCGAAAGAGGAGGGTTCAACCCCCTCGTAAACACAAACAACACATAGGGATAAGCGATGGAGATCATCAGAAAGCCGACAGACAATCCCATGGCCGTAGTAGTCGTGCTGCTGATGACGGCGAAAAACATCATCACTGCCGAGATGACGACCAGGGTCGCAAAGGCGATCAGATAATACCGGATATGATAGGAAAAGGCTTGCCCGCTGGAAGCCCATCCCGCATGCAGAAAGAGGCGGGTCCGGCCAGTGAAAGGGAACATCCAGGCACCGATCAGATAACTCTCCAGAAAATAAGCCACCTGAAACAGCCCCACCGTCCCCATCACAGCCAACCATTTAGCAAAAAAGATTTGACGAAAAGAACAGGCACGCAATATGATCAATCGAAGCTGTCCGGTCCCGTACTCTTCGGTGATCGAAAAGACCAGCAACATCAACACAACCACGTTAAAAAAGGTGATCAACTGCTCTGCCAGAGCCATGGTCGGAAAATTGTCCATCACGGTGAACTCGGGGCTGGAGGGAGAAAGATGCGCATTCTTCCCCAAGTAATACTTTCCTGTCACCCACAATACCAACGGAATCGAAAAGAAAAGGATCCAAGTGATCCGTCTGCTCCATAACCGTTCCCACTCACTGATCCACAACCGAATCATGATGACACCAACTCGATAAAAATGTCTTCCAATTTCTTTTGTTTCTTTTCGATTCCCGATACCTGCACATTGTGTTGCATCAGCAACCGGTTGATCTCACCCACTTCTTCTTCTCCGGCTTGTACTTCCAATTTGGTGGACGACAGCTTTTTCACTGTCACTTTCCCGGCCAAAACTGCCAATGCCCGATCCACTTGTCGTACCGTGAATACCCACACATCGTTTCTGGACAATCCCTCCATTCTTCCCTGCCAAATCAAGCGCCCCTTTTGAATGACCACCAACCGATTGCACATCTGTTCCAACTCATCCAGCAGGTGACTTGATATAAAAAACGTCAACCCTTGTTGATCACGCAGTCGGATGATGAGTTCACGCAATTCCCTCATTCCCATGGGATCCAGTCCGTTGGCCGGTTCATCCAAGATGACGACCTTCGGTTTCCCCAACAGCGCTTGTGCGATTCCCAACCGCTGTTTCATACCCAGTGAGTAGGTCTTCACTTTCTGATCGGCCGCTTCCGTCAGCCCGACTGTCTGCAACACTTCCTCCACCCGGCGCTTTCGTTCCCCTGCCGGAAGGTTGGGATGTAAACGGGCCAGATTGAGCAAATTTTTTCTTCCCGTCATGTAAGGGAAAAAAATCGGTGATTCCACGATGGCGCCTAGCTCCAGCAACGCTTTTCGCCGATGTTGGCGAACATCGATCCCATTCACCCGCAATTCTCCAGCTGTCGGTGAGATCAGTCCTGTCAACAAGCGGATCATCGTTGTTTTTCCCGCGCCGTTCGGACCCAGAAGGCCGCAGATATCGCCTTGGTACACCTCGAAGGAAACGTGGTCGATCAGTTTCCTGCCCCGGACGATTTTGGATACGTTGCAAGCTTCCAGCATTTTTACGGACACCCCCGGCCACCTCCCGTTTTTTGTTCCACGCCCATTGTATCTGTAGCCCAGCAGGTCTTCCCATCGATTTGTCTTACAACGGGACCGGTGGGAGTGACATTTTTGTAAGGATCAAAATCAACAAACACCCCAGCGATAAGAGACGTTGGGGTGTTCCGATCACTGTATGTAACTGATGTAACTGGTGAACCCCGCTCAAGGGAAAGCCCTCACAGCTGTTTTTCCGTGATGAAACCGTTCCAATTGTGGGTATGATAACGATAAATCCTTGTTTCAGGAGGGATAAAATGCCTAAATTAATCGTCCTGATGGGCCTTCCCGGCTCAGGGAAAAGTACTTATGCCAATCGATTCGATCACTGTGTGGTATTGTCCAGTGATGCGATCAGAAAGGAGTTATTCAATGATGTACAGTATCAGGGAAATAATGCGTTAGTGTTTGATACCCTTTACGGAAGAGCAAAAGAATATTTGGAACACGGTTATGATGTTGTCATTGACTCCACCCATCTTGAAGCGCATAGGAGACTTCAAGTGATCGATATGTTTCGTGAATATGAAAAAGAAATCCATGTCATCCATACGCCCGTTGACGAGTGCAAAAGACGAAATCGAGAACGTGAAAGAATCGTCCCGGAAAATGTGATTGACCAAATGGCGAAGAAAATGGAATATCCCACTTACGAGGAAGGATGGTCGAAAATTGTGAATGTGAATCCTGTACACAGCGTTGCTGTAGAACCGCAGGATGGGGTAACGACACACCCCTGAACCTGGACGTTGTCCGAAGCGGAAACGGACTGCGGACGCCAATGACCCAGGAATCCCACGTCTTCAGCCGTGTGGATCGTCAACGGATCTACCCCAAGAAAAACCGATTCGCATTTCAACACAGGCGTCGTAATCTATTCGGCAACGTCTGTAACCGATGATTTTTCCTCGACATCATATTGATAATCCTTTAGTTGCGGATGAAGGAAAACGATGAAAAACGTAACCCCGTACAAAACTGCGGCGAGAATATATATGGATTGAATATCCATTCGATCCGCTGCCCACCCCATGATCAGATAAGTCATTCCCCACCAGGGAGTCAAAATGGCATTCCTTGCCGCCATTACATTTGCTCGTTCCCTGGGAGTGATGACGTCTTGGAGGACCGTCTCTTGGCAGATCTCTCTGGCTTGATAGATCGGCCCCATCAAAATACACAAGACCAAAGCCAAAATCGCATTGGTATTGATGGCAAACAAAAAGGTTAACAGGGCCATGGATAGTGCACTGAAACCAATCATCAAACCCATCCGTTTCTCCAAATGCCTGGTCATCATCATGACCATGAAACTCCCCGCCATTCCCCCAATCCAATAGGCAGCGTTGATAAATCCCCACCATTCGCTTCCCTTTTTCAAAATCTCATAAGTAAAAGCCAATATGAAGGCACTGCTCCATATCACATTCGCCAATGCTTCGATCATGTCCATCAATGTTAAATTTCGGATCACCCCAACTTTTATCATTATTTGCCAAGCAGGTTCCGGCTTGCCGGATTTTTCCCCTTTGTATGAATGATCCAGTCGAATCAGGCGGACGCATACCCCCGACAGAAAGAAAGATATGGAAATCATGAGAATAACAGAGTAAAACGGAAGAAGCGCAGCAATAATCCCACCCAATCCCCATCCCGCAATTAAAAACAGCTGATGGATCACATTGAGCGTTCCAGCTGCTTTCATATATTCCTTTTTCGATACGACCAATGGGAGTAAAGCGAAACGAGCCGGTTGATACCACGCACCGATGGCCGCAACGAAAAACAGCGGGATCAATACCAATAAGGGGCGAATGTCAGACAGTAAAATCCCCAGAATGATTGTGAAGCCCGCCTGAACCCATCCGATCCCATGCAGCAGATGAACCAACGAATATCGATGAATGTGATACGATCCAAGGACTCCGCCAACAAAGGACCCAAAAGCCATCACAGCCAATACCAAAGACGAACCAAATACGGAGTCCGTGTGTTGGTACACTTTTACCATCACGATCACTTGGAGCAGGACGACCGCGAGAGATTGGAGCGTCTGGGATAACCAAAGCTTCACAAAGTGAGGCTGTCGAAATAAATCCCGCAGCGTGATGTTCATGTTTCAGGCTCCTTTCCGGTGATCAAATCAACACCACACCTCTTTGCGATCACATGATAGGTGCAAGATATCGTGGGATCAACTCGACACGTCAGTCACTGTGGTTTGGAAATCTCCGTTGGAAAGGTTGGTGGCGATTGCTGCGGATGGTTGGGGAGACGGTACGGATGATCTTGGAGGGATGCCGTTTGTTGTTTGTGAGTAACAAATTCTCCGTAGGAATTGATCGTGTTCATTTTGTGGACAACACCGACAAGAAGGACGAAAGACTAAGAACCCAAGCATTTTCTCATGACTTTTCCCCTTTTTATGTATTTTTAATTTATAATGTTGATTATATTTAGTAAATAACTCGAAATCAACAGCGAAATCATCACAAATCCGACAATTGAACGTCTCACTTTCTCAAAAGATCGCCAGCAAAATCGGTACCCAAACGAGTGATTCCATACTGATCACATCATCGTGTGCTTTAACGTGTTATCAAGAGCGAGCGGGAAAACCCAGCCCTGGGATGAAAGCGATCGTCGGACCCGGAAGGGTTTCCGCTCTCACAAGTTCGACAGTTCTCCCTTCTGATCCATACCGGTAGCAATCCTGTATAATACAAGATAAGACCATACAAAGAGTTGATCATGGTGATGGGAAACTAGAAATTCAGGCTGAAACCAACGAAAGAGCAAATCAAGAAGATGAAATGGACACTGGGCATGTGCCGCGAGGTTTACCATTTCATGGCGGAACAACGAAAGTTCGCCTGCAAAAGACGCGGTATGACGTTGAACGATCACAAGGAAGCAGAACTCCCCAAACTCAAGCAGGAGATCCCGGAGTTCAAACAGATCCATTCTCAGGTTCTTCAAGACGCAGACAAACGATGGGACAAAGCACTTCAAGCGTTTTTCGGTAGCCAATGTGGGGAACGGACGTGGGACGAACGTTCCCCAAATCGAATGCAGAAATGAGGGAGGAAAGATGAAAGCAATCGTTCTCAGAGAATTTGGCGGTCCGGAACAACTGCGATTCGAGGTGGTGCCGGACCCGACGCCCGGTCGGGGAGAGGTGGTCGTCCGTCTGAAAGCCGCGGCCCTCAACCGAAGGGATTATTTCATCACCATCAACCAGTATCCCGGGATTCGACTCCCGGCAATCCCCGGTTCCGATGGTGCGGGGATCGTGGCCGCCGTCGGTGAAGGAGTGGACAACGTCGCCGTCGGCAGTGAAGTGGTGATCAATCCCACCTTGAACTGGGGGGACAACCCGCGGGTTCAGGGACCGGATTTTCACATTTTGGGCGTTCCCACTGACGGAACCTATGCGCAGCTGGTGAAAGTTCCAGCGGAGAACGTCTATCCGAAACCGGAATACCTCACTTGGGAAGAGGCCGCGGCTCTTCCGCTGGCAGCGCTTACTGCTTACCGGGCGCTCATCACCCGCGGGCGGCTTCAGCCGGGCGAGACGGTTTTTATTCCGGGAATCGGCGGCGGTGTCGCCACCTTTCTGCTCCAAATCGCTGTAGCCGCCGGAGCTCGGGTGTTTGTCTCCTCACGTAGCGACGAAAAAATCGAACGAGCACTTCAGCTGGGAGCATCCGGCGGGGTGAATGTCAACTCGGAGAAGTGGGTGAAGGAACTGCAAGAGCGGATGGAGGGACAGGCCGATCTTTGCGTGGACAGCGTCGGCGGGGACACCTTTTCCCAGCTCATCCGGATTGCCAAGCCGGGCGGACGCATCGTCACCTTCGGAGCGACCCGCGGACCGGTCCCCAACCTGGTCATGCCGCTCATCTTCCTGAAGCAACTGGATATCCTCGGCAGCACCATGGGGAATGCCGAGGAGTTCGAACAAATGCTGTCCTTCTTCAAAAAGCACGAAATCCGGCCGGTGATCGATCGTTCGTACCCATTGGAGCAGGTGAGCGAAGCAGTGAAGCGGATGCAAGCGGGAGATCAGTTCGGGAAAATCCTGCTGGAAATTCCCGAGTAATCGTTCCAACGGTTGATTTCGAGTTTGGATCGCCCCCTTTTCGGGGGCCTTTTATATCCAATCTTTTTCCGGCAATGATCCTGATTTCCAACCAAAAACGGCTCTGAATCCTGATCACGGTCGATGGAAATCCCCGCAGAGCCCGGAACGCGCGTCTCTGGCCCTCTTCTTTGTAAGAGATGTGCCGTTTTTAAACGCTGTTTTCACTTGATCCACTTTACGGAAAAAGAGAGCTCCTAATCTTTCCATCCCCTCCCTCTTATGGACAAAAACGATGTCCTTTCGTATAATGAAGCCCGAACCAATCGAATATTCAAGGGGAGCTGGATAATGGCCGGCTGAGAAAGTGTACCGATACACTGACCCTAAGAACCTGATCCGGGTAATTCCGGCGTAGGGAAATGATGAATATCGTTCTCTTTCTGTGCATATCAGCGCCTCCGGATCAGGGAGGCGCTTACTTTATGGATCGATTTCTTTTTGAAAGGTGGAATCCATCAATGAAACGGATCGGATGGCTCGTGAGCTTGGCTCTCTTGCTGGTCGTGGCCTTCGCCTGCAGTGCGCCGGGGGCCGGTTCATCGGACAAAGGGTTGAAAAAAGTGACGCTCGTCCTGGATTGGACCCCCAACACCAATCATACCGGCCTTTATGTGGCGAAAGCAAAAGGTTACTTTCAACGCGAAGGGCTGGATGTGGATATGATTCAGCCGGGACAGAGCGGCGCTGAACAGATGGTTGCTTCCGGACGCGCCCAGTTTGGCGTCAGCTACCAAGAAAATGTCACCCAAGCACGTACCCAAGGCATTCCCATCATCTCGATTGCGGCGGTCATCCAGCATAACACTTCGGGATTCGCTTCACCCGCAGACAAAAACATCAAGCGCCCCAAGGATTTTGAGGGCAAAACCTATGGCGGTTGGGGTTCTCCGGTTGAAAAACAAATGATCACGTCGCTGATGAAAGGGGATCATGCCGATCCCAACAAGGTAAAAATCATCAACACGGGAAATGCGGATTTCTTCTCGATCGTCAAACGTAATGTGGATTTTGCATGGATTTATTATGGTTGGACGGGAATTGAAGCCGAACTTCGCGGCATGAAGCTGAACGTTATTTATCTGACCGATTACTCCAAAGATCTGGATTACTATACTCCGGTGTTGATCACCAGTGAAAAAGAGATCAAGCAGGACCCGCAAACAGTCAAAGCGTTTATGCGCGCCGTGAGCAAAGGATATCAGTATGCCATTGCCCACCCGGACGATGCTGCTTCCATTCTTTCCAAAGCGGTTCCGGACCTCGATCCGAAGCTGGTAAAGGAAAGCCAAAAATGGCTGAGTCCGCGTTATCAAGCGGATGCGCCGGTTTGGGGCCATCAAAAACAAGAAGTGTGGGCCAGATACGCCAACTGGATGAAGGAGCACCATCTGCTCGAAGGCAACTTTGACCCGAGTAAAGCGTTTACCAATCAGTTCTTGCCCCAAGGAGGAAAATGAGATGGCCAGTACACTCTTGAGCATTCAAATCCTCCCGCATACGCCGGGCGGGGAGAGTGTGATCCCCTACGTCGACCGGGCCATAGAAATCATTCAAAACGCCGGGGTGCCTTACCGGGTCGGCCCGCTTGAAACAACCATGGAAGGCGAACTGCCCGAGCTACTGGCCATCGTGGCCAAAATGAATGAAGAAATGGTGAAAATGGGCTGTCGCAGCATCCTTTCGCACGTGAAAATCTATCATCATGTGGATGGTATCACCATGAAAGAGTTGACGCAAAAATATGATGAAACGGTTTAACCACGGACCATCCATCCTGTTTTTTGCCGTCCTCCTGCTTCTGTGGGAGGCGGCTGTTCGTCTGTGGTCCATTGATCCTTGGATGTTGCCGGCCCCTTCATTGATTTTGAAGACCCTTGCCCATGAGTGGACTCGCATACCGGAAAACTTGATCGCGACCGCATGGATCGCCATCTGCGGCTTGCTCTCGGGTCTGGCCATCGGTTTGGTATCTGCCGTCGTGTTGCACTTGTCCGCTCTATTGAAAAAAATGATCTACCCACTGCTCGTCTTGTCGCAAAACATCCCGTTGATCGCCTTGGCCCCCTTGCTCATCCTATGGCTCGGTTTTGGGATGGAACCGAAAGTGATTGTCGTGGCTCTGGTCTGCTTCTTTCCGATCACCGTATCCACCCTGGACGGTTTTCAGCAAACGGACCGAACATTGATCATGTATATGGAAATGGCGGGAGCTTCGCGCCTGCAACGTTTTTTTAAACTGGAATGGCCGTCAGCGCTTCCCTCCTTTTTTTCCGGATGCAAACTTGCGGCCACCTACAGCGTGATGGGTGCTGTGATTGCGGAATGGCTGGGAGCAAAAGACGGGTTGGGCGTGATGATGCAACTGGCCTCTTCCTCCTTCCGCACGGATCGGGTCTTTGTGGCCATCTTGTTGGTCGCGGGCTTGAGCTTGCTCCTGTTTGCCGCAATCTCCCTCATTGAAGCATGGACATTGCGTTGGCAAATCAGGAAGGGAGGAGATGGCCGTGAAGCTTGAGGTGAAAGACCTGGCTTTTGCCTATGACCGACAATTGATCATAGAAAATCTTTCGCTCCGGGTCAATCAAGGGGAATTCGTCTCTTTGATCGGCCCTTCCGGGAGTGGGAAAAGCACGCTTTTTTATCTCATCGGCGGGATATACAAGCCGAAACGGGGAGAAATTTTGCTCGACGGCAAACCCATCCACGGGAAAAAAGGGCATATCGCTTACATGCCCCAACAACCCTCCCTGTTTCCCTGGCGCACGATTGAACAAAATGTCCGATTGGCCCAAGAGCTGAATGGTCACGTTGATCCTTCGCATGTGCAGCGTTTGTTAAAAAAGGCGGGGCTTGACCATGTGGCCAAACGTTATCCGCATGAGCTGAGCGGCGGCATGCAACAGCGCGCCGCGTTTATCCGTGCCCTGGCCAGCAAACAGGAGCTATTATGCCTGGATGAACCGTTCGGCGCGCTTGACGCTCTTACCCGCACCCATATGCAGCAATGGCTGTTAACCGTTTTGGAAACGGAACGGCGAACGATTCTTTTCATCACCCACAGCATTGAAGAAGCGCTCCTTCTGTCTGACCGCATTTATGTCCTAAGCCGGCAGCCGATGCGGGTGCTTCGGGAGATCTCCGTGCCATATTCCCGCGGTGACCGCTTCTCCTTGCGTGGGACAGCCGATTGGATGGCGCTGCACCGGGAAATTGAAAGCCTCCTCTTGCCAAAGTAAAAAGTATGGGATATTTCTTGTTTGAGGCTGTCAAAGGGATACCAAGCCGCGCCCGTTTTCATCTAAGCTGTCTGAAAGCCCACGTGGGATGAAAGACAGCTTGCCCGTTATCCCCTACACGGGGATTTCAGGGCAAACAAGAAATGTTAGAATATTCATCGAGCTGTGCTCATCCTGCTGGTAGTAGGATTTAGTACGTCATGGTAGGAGGTTCTGGTGGCGTAGACTCCCACCAGGTAAAACCATGAGAGTGAGTAAAGGAGAACCAGCGTACCGGTAATACCACGGGCACGCCCAGGCGGGTACATGCAGCGTTGTTGCAGAACTGCTTGGGACGGGGTGATGCACACCCCTGAACTTGGGCGTTGTCCAAAGCGGAAACGGACTGCGGACGCTAACGACCCAAGAATCCCACGTCTTCAGACGTGTGGAGTGTCAATTCTTCACGATCTTTCTGATATCGGCATAGTAAAGGTGGTAAGTTTTCTTTATGCCACCCCGGCGGTACTTTTTCGCTCCCGACTCATAGTTGACATACAATTGATTTCCCACTTGGACAATTTCCTCGGCCATCGAGTACATCTTCAACGATTTCACTTTGTTCGTTGTACCGAGTCCCTTATAGACATCCAAGGTACTGTTTTTCTTTCGGCCAAAGGATCGGCTGTAGAGGATATAACCACGGTTGTTTACATCTTTTCCGTAGAACTCTACACCTTGCACATTGGATGGCGTTTGATAGGAGACATATTTTGAAGACATATTCTCTTTGGAATCCAAGTTATGGCAATACAAGCTACCTGCTTTCTTGTCTTCGAATTTCCCGATACACAGTTGTTTCACTGGGTTTGTCCGGTTTCCCTCGTACTTGAAATGATACGTGACATAAGAAACACCATGTTTCAGATTATATATTTTTTTGGGATAAATGGGTTGATCATCTTTTTTGTTGACCAGTTGATTCAAAGGATACTGCAGCAGATAATTCTTGCCACCAGTGGTGGAAGCAACCCAAAGATAATGAGGAGTTACTGTGATTCCACCCACGTGCCCCGTATGTTTGTTGCCTTTTTTCTCATACAAATAAACGTTTTTCACAAATTTCCCGGTTTTTCTGTCCACGACGGATATCGTGCTGGGATGACCCTGTGAGCCTTTCCCCTCATCCCAGTAATTGGATATTAAAATCCAATTCTTGGATTTCAAGTAGCCAAGTCCTTGTGGAACCCATCCATATTTTTTAACTCCGGGAATGGTCGGTCCCACTTTAAACAACTTTGACTGTTTGGGCCTGTCCTCTGGCGGCGTTGGACTTGGGCCTGGTGATGGCCTGGGAGTTGGACTCGCTTCGGTAGACAAAGGTGTTCCCGCAAGGCTCACGGTACACATCAAAACCACTGCGATCGACCATTTCTTCAATTTCATGAATAAACCTCCATGTGGATGAAATGCATCTCTCAAGTAAATGCCTTTCTCCTTCAGTTAATTTCAGGCCATCTCCTTAACACCCAAAAAATTCCTTTACTCGCACCATATCACTTATTTATACATATTTCAATCATATCCGATAATTTTTATCAGGATAAATCCATGCAGCAATTGAATAAACATCAGGCATCAGGACCGAAACCCATTCACAAAGTCTGTCGTCAGCCAGACAAGCCGGTTCTACCGGACACACCGGCAGACGCTTCCCAATCGGCAAACAGGTGGGCGGCTAACCGCCCCGCCCCCCAACCGGCGGGGATCATCCACAATACCCACCAACCGCTTGAACGAAACAATGCCAACCGCTACGGACAGCGGGAGGAACCCAAGCAGATGCAAAAAGGAGAAGGCGATGACCAATCCGCTTTTCGGGATGCTCCCCTCTGGAAACCACACGTGAAAAAGCACATGGGAACACCACCCACGCCAGAAGGAGCGCACCCAGAACCCCAGCAACAAGGAAAACATCAGCCATAGCCCCCATCGCAACCAAAACGGCGAAGCGACGATCGCCGCTGTGCACACGCCCACCAATTGGCCGTATTGGATCAGCTGTTGGCCGTTGCGAAGAAAGGATTTGATGATTGCTTCCGCAAGGACATGAGCGGCTGTCCGCTGCCGAAATATCCTGCCGGAACGCGGGAACAGCCACGGCTTTTTTTTGACCCAATAGGAAGGTCGGTTCAACGTGCCCGACTTGCCTAAAATAAACGAAACCCACTTCATCCGCTGAGTTTGTTCATACCCGATATCCTGAAGCCAGGTTCCCCGCTGCCGGATGCGCATACGCACCAAAAACATCCAGCATCCAAACAGCATCACGGCCACTGTGAACCATACGGCCGGATTGTCACCCCCGCCATATCCGACTGCGACAAATCCGATCCCTGCCGCCAGGAAGAACAACACCGTCCATACCCGTTTCAGGAAAGGGCGTTCCATCACGGCCAATCTCCTTTTGACGAGGGTCACACACGCTTTGGCTTGCCAGATCCACATCCACCAAGCGGCAACTGCCGGAAAGGAAAGATCCATCTTATACCGGAGCAGCGGCCACAACAGCACTGCGATCCACAAACTTTCCAACGCTTGCTTCATCCATGCAAAAAGAAGGCCGGTGCGAAGAAAACGCCTCATCCACTCCGACCGTTGCAGCAAAAACAACTGATCAGCCGGTTCGACGTACAATCGCAACGACCCCAGCCAAACCAACAGGAAAGCCATACCCACCAGGAATACAGGCGACAAGGGGCGCAGCCAGACCGGTTCTTCTTTCCACCAGGAGAGGTAACGATCGATGAGGATCGCCAAACCGGGGACGATCAGGTACAACGCCACCGTCCAATCAATGACGGTTCGCCATACCTGGTACTGAAACCGGCAGTCCGACCACCATCTTCGGAAAAACCATTTTTGCGGAGACATCGGTTGCACCTCCTGGAGTGTCAAAACCACCCGCTCTTCAATCAACCTTTCTTGGTTCCGGGAAGCTTGCTCTCGGTAGATGGCAGGAAGACGTATCCCAGGCTGACGTAAAGAAATCGAAGCAATCCATCAACGAAGCTTTCTCACGCCCCATCCTTGACCGTAGCTCCGCCAACGTGCCACGTGCCACACATCGCCCTCCTGAAAGCAGAAGAAACGAATCACAGATCTTTTCCGCCGTATCCAACACATGCGTCGACAACAGCACGGCTGCCCCGCGCTTGCGCTCTTCCATCAACAATTGCAGCAGCTCCCTGGTCGCCCGCGGGTCCAAACCGATAAAAGGCTCATCCACGATATAGAGATCGGGTTGCAACAGAAATCCCACGATCAGCATCACCTTTTGCTGCATCCCTTTGGAAAAGCTCCGTGGAAGATGATGCTTCTCGTTCGTCAATTGAAACCGTTCCAACAACGTTTCGGCTTGCCTTTCAAATTCCTGACGCGGTATCTCACAGGCGGAAGCCGCCAGTTCAAGATGTTCCCACACCGTCAGATCATCGTACAGAACGGGATGCTCCGGTACATAGCTGTACCGTTGGCGGGGACCTGTCAGGCTCACCCGACCATCCACGTTTTTCAACAAGCCCAAAATCGCTTTGATGGTGGTACTTTTTCCTGCGCCATTGGGACCGATCAATCCCATCATCTCACCGCTTTTCAGGGAAAACGAAATATCGCGGACCACTGCTTGCGCCTGCCCATAGCCGGCTCGCCGAAGATCGACCTGCAACACTTCCATATCGACACGTCCCTGACCTTTCCATTCCATATCCTTCTACTCCGTTTCCGTCGGACTGGTGTTTGTTTGATCAATGATTCCGGATACGATTCACCACGCCCAACGATCGTTTCGCTGGAAAAGGACACGCCGCTGCCTGCCAATGCGTACCCACTACACGCCCTGATCGCCTTGAACGCGCCGTCTTTTGCCTGAAACGTCATCCCTCTCCCTCAACGGATTTGTCAACGGCCAGCGCCGTGGCGTCAGATTGATCCGTCCGCCTTTTGGACAGATACCGATCCACCAAGACCGTAACGAACGCTCCGACCAACAATCCCACACAGATCCACATCGTCCACCGAAATCCCAAGAGGTCAATCTTTCCCGCTCCGCCTGCCTCCACCCGTGAACCGAACACACCCGCTGCGAATGCCCCCGTAATAAACTGAATCATTTGAAAGAGTCCCATATAGTTGCCCGTTTGTCGCCTCGAAACACTCAGCAGCGCGATTTTGTTCTGCGCGGGCATGGTGAGGGTATGACCGATACCGATGATCAAGTAGATCAAGAGAAATATCCATATGGAACCGATACCGAAAGCCGACCACAACAACAGGCCGATCCCGAAAAGGCTCATCCCCATACCGCCCCCCATCGCCAACAACGGATACCGGTCCGCCGCCCTGCCAGCCAGATTGGCCAAAAGCATTCCGATCGCCGACTCGACCAAGATCACCCATCCGATTCGATCCGTCGGCCAATGATGAACATCCCGCAGATAACCGGGACCGTAGAGGGAGACGGTGTTGATCACCATAAAAATCAGAAAGACACGTATACAGGCGTTCAGAAAACGGGCATTCCGATAAAACCCTCCGGGCAACAGAGGCGTGTGACGTGCCTCTCCGTAGCAAAATCCGCCAAGGGCCAAAAGTGCCGTGACCAGCATGACGATGTTGTCCGACTCCAACAAAAACATCTGCAAAAAGATGATCCCCGCCAACAATGACAAACTGCTGATCCAAGGGATGGACGCATCTTCGGACGGGTTTTCACGCGCATGATGGGCGGGAATGCGTATCCAACCGAGCGTCAGGCTGATCAGCGCGCAAAAGGCCAGAACGAGAAAGAGCGCGTGCCATTCGTAGAATTTGAGAATCAATCCCCCCGTAGCGGGTCCCACGATGGTGGCCAATGACAGTGTGGCAGAAAACCAGCCGAATGCCCACCCCACCCGCTCGTCGGGAAAATGGTGCCGGATCAGTGTCACGATCGCCGGGACGATCATCGCATCGGCAACAGCCTGTGTTGATTGGAAAAACAAAAAGCCGTACCAACGGGTCATCACGCTGCACATCAAACAGGACAAAACAAACAGGGACAACCCCGTCAAATACATCGGTCGGGCACCGATGCGATCCGTGATTTTGCCGAAAAACGGAAGCCCGACCGCAAAAAAAGTAAAGAACAGGATGTTTCTGTACTGAAGTGTCTCATAACTGATCGAAAAGAATTGGACGAGATCGGGAAACGCAATGGCGAGCATGGAGGTGCTCATCACGCTGGCAAACACACCCGAAGCAATGCAAAAGATCAACCATCGCTGTTGTACCCATGTCACGATGATCACCTCCGGTTATAAAATTGTAGGGTACGCTGATTTTTCTCTTTCAATGATCAAGAACCGATAAGGGGGACAGATCCATAAGTCTGTACTGATAATGTCGGCCTTCATCCTGTTGTTTCCTTCCTCATCGTACTATGATCATCATGATGGATCAATAAAAATTTGCAATATCGTAATGCACCGCTTTTCATCTTTCCGATTCCTTCTCAATTTGTATAATGAATGCAAGAATAGATTTGGGAGGAGGTTATTGATGAAGAAGCTCTCATTTCTCAGTGTTCTGTTGATTATCGTTTTTCTCGCATCCGCCTGTACGGGTGCAGCAGATCAGCCCGAGAAAGCCGCACCTAAAAAGCCGATCGTGAAAACAGCGGCCACGACGGCAGAAGGTATGGCCACAGAAGGACCGGGGAAGTATGCGGGAGACAAATATGACGAAACGAAGGTACAACAAGAGTTGAAGAAATGGCCAAAAAATCTGACTGCCGATCAAGTGTATACGCGCTTGGTGTGGCTATTGGCGGAGGATTACAAACCCATCATCAAAGAAGCGAAAGCGTACAAACCTTCATTTGCCTTAAGTAAACTGGGAAATTTCGATCCGAACCGGCAACAGGGCGACGGTAAGAATGAAAAGAAAGTGAAAAAGAAAAATATCGTCATCCTGATCGATTCCAGCGGCAGTATGGCTGGTAAAGTGAATGGAAACACCAAGATGGAAGAGGCAAAACAAGCGGTGAAAGAGTTTGCCAAATCACTTGAAGGAGACGTGCGCATCTCCATTCGCGCTTACGGGCACAAAGGCAGCAACCAACCAAAAGATAAAGCGATTTCCTGTGCCAGTACGGAAGAGCTGTATCCATTGTCTACATATCAAGAAGACAAGTTTACGAAAGTCGTCAACTCATTGAAACCGTCCGGTTGGACTCCGCTTGCAGCGGCGATCAGAGGAGCGGGGCAAGATTTACAAGCGGCTCATCCCGATGAGGAAAACGTCGTGTATGTGGTGAGTGACGGTATTGAATCCTGTGGCGGCGATCCGGTGAAAGAAGCGAAAGCGTTGCATCAATCCAAAGTGAAAGCCGTCATCAACATTATCGGGTTTGATTTGGATGACAAAAGCCAGAAGGCATTGGAGCAAGTAGCCAAAGCGGGAGGCGGAGAATTCACCAATGCCAGCTCCGGCGAAGAATTGCGGGACGGGTTTGACATCTGGACATATATCGGCCGTGTGAATGAATTGAATTGGTGGAGCATTGATAACATCAATCGCCTCTTCTGGGAACGGCAACGAGCTTATGAATATATCTGGGATCTGCTGGGAAGCGCCGTTGACCCCGGAAAGATCGGGAGCTTGAGCGACACGGAATATGAACACATGACAGCCGCAGTCCAGTTCTTGGTCGATCAAAAAATCATCCCGGAAACCATGGGCGGATATGATGGAGCTGTAACAAAAAAACTGGACAAACGTCGGGAAAAGTTAAAAGAATATCAAGCCAAGCTTCAAGATCAAAAAATGAAAGAAATTGATGATGCCTATAACCGTATCATGAACTTGCTGGATAAAATCAAAGAGCGGGAAAACGCCAAAGCGGAAACCTATATGCCGTGAAAAGGCAAAAATCCTGTAAGCCTGCATATATTCGCGGCTTACAGGATTTTTTCATGATAATAGCAGCTTGTTTCCATTGGTGATGTTTTGGCCCCGATGCGGAGATAGGCGCTGGCACAATGGTGTGTCTGGTATACCCTCTGGAAATGACAGACACGCCTAACCTATCATTCACGCTCAACCCATCAACAACAACATCAGCGCTTTCTGGGCGTGCAGGCGGTTTTCCGCTTGATCCCACACGACCGATTGCGGTCCGTCCAATACGTCGGCGGTCACTTCCCATCCGCGATAGGCGGGCAGGCAGTGGAGGAAAACGGCATCCGGCTTCGCCTTGCTCATCAATTCCGCATCCACCTGATAGCCGCCGAAGATTTGTTTGCGGAGTTCTTTTTCCTCTTCCTGACCCATGCTGGCCCACACATCGGTATAGACGGCATCGGCCTGCTGGACCGCTTCAGCCGGGTCGGTCGTAATCGTGATCTCCGCTCCCGTATCCTTGGCGATTTGCCGTGCTTCCTCCACCACTTCCGACAACGGCTGATACCCTTCCGGAGCGGCGACAGAAATGTGAACGCCCATCGCTGCACAACCGTGAAGGAGGGAATGGGCCACGTTGTTCCCATCGCCCACGAAAGCCAGCTTCAAGCCGACCAACGATCCTTTTTTCTCCCGAAGGGTGAGCAGGTCGGCCAACACCTGACACGGATGGTGCAGGTCGGTCAGTCCGTTGATGACGGGCACCTCGGCGTACCGGGCCAATTCGATCACGGTGCGGTGCTCAAAGGTGCGGATCAGGATCCCGTCCACGTAGCGGGACAGTACGCGGGCGGTGTCCGCGATGGTCTCACCCCGGCCCAATTGCAGTTCATTTCGGTTCAATGAGAGCGCATATCCCCCAAGTTGGGCAATCCCCGTTTCAAACGATACCCGCGTCCGGGTGGACGGTTTGTCGAAAATCATGGCCAGCGTTTTGCCGGCCAACGGAGTGTAGCGCTCTCCGCGGCGCTGTTTTTCCTTCAATTTTTGGGCCACATCCAAAATCAGTTCAATTTCTTCCGGTTTCCAATCTGCCAGCGACAGGCAGTCCCGTCCTTTCAACGGTTCTGCTTGTACGGGAACCAATGCGACACTCACGGTCGGACGACCTCCTTCCATCCGGTTGCGGTAATGGGAACCAACGCCTGCTCCACCGGAGTAGGCTCTTCAGCGATGCGGACATACCAGAGAAACGTCTCCAGGGAAGTGAAGCAAGGCACCTGCCATGCCAGACACGCCCGGCGCAGTCGATACCCCGCGCGCTTGGGATCATTGCCACGGGTGGCCACATTGACGACGACTTTGTCGCCATTGGCCTTCAACCATTCCGTCCACTCCTCCTCGGTCAGGCTCTTCACCTCGACTCCCCATTGCTGCAGGATATAACGGGCTGTCCCAGGCGTTCCGTAAAGCGAGACCCCTTTGGCGGACAGTTCACGAACCAGCGAGCCGAGCTCATGCTTTTTGACGTCGGATACTGACAACAACACCCGGGTGCGGGAATTCAGTTCGGGCAAAGGTGCACCGACAGCCGACGGCAATACTTTTTTCATGGCGATCTCCGGTGTGGAACCCATCCCCAACACTTCACCGGTCGATTTCATATTGGGGCCGAGGACGGGATCGACGCCGGGCAATTTGGCAGCGGAAAACACCGGCGCTTTCACTGCCACGATCGGAGGCGGAGGAAGCAGTCCCGTCGGGGCGAAATCGGCCAGGGCTTCGCCCATCTGCACCCGGGTAGCCCACTCGATCATCGGTACCCCTGTCACCTTGCTGACGATGGGCACAGTACGGGATGCACGCGGGTTGACTTCCAACACGCGCACCTCTCCGTCGTGGATGACGAATTGGATGTTGAGCAACCCTTTGTGTGACAGGGAACGAGCCATCCGCTCCGTGTAATCAACCAGCCGGTCGCGTACCGCGTCGGGCAGGTCGATCGCCGGCAGGAACGAAATGCTGTCACCGGAATGAACACCGGCCCGTTCCACATGCTGGACCAACACAGGGATGACAACGTCCCGACCGTCGGTGACGGCGTCCACCTCCACTTCGATTCCTTCCATGAACCGGTCCAGCAGGAGCGGATAAGCGGCTTCCGTCACGCCATACTGATCGTACGTTGCCATTACGGCAGCCAGTTGGGCGGGGCTGTGTACCACCATCATCCCCTGTCCGCCAATCACATAAGAAGGACGCAACAACAGGGGATAACCCAGCTTCTCCGCCAGTGCGAAAACCTCCTCGGGAGAGGCGGCTGTTGCCCCCGGAATGTGCGGGATCTCCAGCTCATTCAACCAGCGGTAAAACAGCTCCCGATCCTCCACCCGATCGATCGCATCGGACGAGGTGCCGTACAAACGCAAACCTGCTTTCTCCAGGCCCTGAATCAATTTGACCGCCGTCTGCCCGCCGGTTTGCACCATCACGCCATCGACCAGCTCTTTTTCGGCGACATGCCAGACGTCTTCGACGGTGAGCGGTTCGAAATACAATCTGTCGGCCGTGGCGTAGTCGGTGCTGACCGTCTCGGGATTATTGTTCACTACCACGGCGCAGATTCCCCATTTTTTGAGGGCTTTCACCGTGTGTACCGAGCAGTAGTCGAATTCAATGCCCTGCCCGATCCGGATCGGCCCCGAACCGACCACCAAGACGCGACGCTCGGCGGATGCGGTCTCCACTTCGTCATTGCCTTTCCAGGTGGAGTAAAAGTACGGGGTTTCCGCGACAAACTCGGCGGCACAGGTATCCACCCATTTGTATGACGGAGACCATCCTTTTTGTTGCAAGCGTGCACGCAACCAGTTTTCCGAAACACCCCACGTCCGTGCCAACCAGGAGTCGGCCACACCCCATTCCTTGGCTTTTTTCAACAGATCGTCAGGAACCGATTCCCAAGTGTGCCCCGCCAGTTGCCGTTCCAGCTCCACCATCTGCTGCAGTTTGTGCAGGAAAAAGTGCGTAATGCCGGTGAGCTGATGCACCTGATCCACACTCCAGCCGCGACGGAAGGCTTCTCCGATCAGGAACAGACGCCGGTCGTCGGCTTCCTTCAAGCCTTGTATCAACGCTTCGTCGCTCCAGTCGGCAAATTGGGGCAATACCAGCGCGTCCAATCCCATGTCCAATGAGCGGATCGCTTTGTACATGGCCGATTCCAAGTTGCGACCGAGCGCCATTACTTCCCCGGTGGCCTTCATCTGTGTGCCGAGCTTGCGTTCCCCGTACGGGAATTTATCGAACGGCCAACGCGGCAATTTGACCACCACGTAATCCAGCGCCGGCTCAAAGCTGGCAAACGTGTGGCCCGTCACAGGGTTGATACACTCGTCCAGGCGGTATCCCACCGCCAATTTGGCGGCGATGCGGGCGATCGGATACCCCGTCGCCTTGGAAGCCAGCGCACTGGAACGACTGACCCGCGGATTCACCTCGATGATGGCGTATTCCCCCGTCTCGGGATGAACGGCGAATTGGATGTTACACCCGCCGATCACGCCCAGGGCACGGATCACTTTGCACGCCACCGTCCGCAACTGTTGATACTGACGGTCGGTCAACGTTTGTGACGGGGCCACGACGATGCTGTCCCCGGTGTGGATACCGACGGGGTCGATGTTTTCCATATTGCACACGGTAATGCACGTATCGGCCTGATCCCGCATCACTTCATATTCAATCTCTTTCCATCCCAAAATGCTCTGTTCCACGAGAATCTGGCGGATGGGGCTGGCCGCGAGGCCTTTGCGGGCGATCTCGCGCAGCTCCGTTTCATTCCGGGCGATCCCGCCGCCGAACCCGCCCAGGGTGTAGGCCGGGCGGATGATGGCGGGGTAGCCGATTTCTCCGGCAAATGCCACCGCTTCCTCCACCGTCGACACAGTTTGGCTCCGGGGGACGGGTTCTCCGATGTCCGCCATCATCTGCTTGAATGCTTCCCGATCCTCTCCTTTGATGATCGTCTCGATCGGCGTTCCGAGCAGACGGACACCGTATTGCTCCAGTATCCCTTTTTCATGCAGGGCCACCGCCAGGTTGAGACCCGTTTGCCCGCCCATCGTGGCCAGCAAGCCATCGGGCCGCTCCCGCTTGATAATCTCCGTCACCACCTCGACGGTGAGCGGTTCCATGTAGATGACATCGGCCACATCCGGATCGGTCATCATCGTGGCCGGGTTGTTGTTGATCAGGATGACGCGGATACCCTCTTCCTTCAGCGCCAGACAGGCCTGCGTACCGGAATAGTCGAATTCGGCGGCCTGACCGATCACGATCGGACCGGAGCCGATCACCAGCACGCTGCGAACAGGTTGTGGGTTTGGCGCCGGTTGTTCCGGATTCACTGCATCAGCCGACATGGATCGTCACCTTCCTCTTCTGCTGTACCGTCTCGATGAAACGCTGGAAGATTTCCGCAGCATCCGACGGCCCCGGATGTGCCTCGGGATGGAATTGCACGCCCTGAATCGGGTATTGCCGGTGGGCGATTCCCTCCACTGATCCGTCGTGGATATGTCGGTGCGTCACCCGCCATTGGGCCGGGTCCAGCGATTCTTCACGCACCGCGTATCCGTGGTTTTGCGACGTGATCCACACCCGTCCTGTTTCCAGTTCCTTGACGGGATGATTGCTTCCGCGATGGCCGAACGACAGGCGGGCCGTGTCCCCCCCCATCGCCAAAGCCAGCAACTGATGGCCTAGGCAAATGCCCAACGTGGGGATGCGTTGGATGAACGGCACCCACTCGGACAAATATGGCAATAACGCTTTCGGATCACCGGGTCCGTTGGAAAAGAGCAATCCGTCGGGTTCCAATTTGGCCACCTCCGACGGAGACAGATGGAACGGTACCACGGTCACCCGGCAACCCAACTCCTGCAATGACCGCAAAATGGAGGCTTTCGCCCCGAAATCCACCAGCACGATATGGGGAGCGAAGGGTTCTCCGGTATAGGTCACGGGACTGGTCACCGACACTTGGCTCACCCAGCGCAGGGAACAGGGATCGGGCCATTCTTTCACCTGCGGATTCGGTACGGGGGAGATCACCCCACGCACGCATTCCTTTTCACGGACAATCTTCACCACCGTGCGCGTATCCACGCCGGCGATGCCGGTCACGCCGTGACGGTGCAGCCATTCACCCAATGAGGTGTCCGCCTGCTCGTATGCTTCACTCAAAATAACACCGGCGCAGTGCGGGCGGATGCTCTCCTCCTCTCCCGGCACGATACCGTAATTGCCCAACAGCGGATAGGTAAACGTCACGATCTGTCCCGCATAGGACGGATCGGTCAGTACCTCCTGGTAACCGGTCATACCGGTGGTGAACACCACTTCGCCCAACACTTCCGACGGACGCCCGATCCAAGTGCCTTCATATACGTCCCCCGTGTCCAACACCAGATACGCTTTCACCCTTCTCCACCTCCTCCAATGCGGCTGTCAGGATATCCACCGCTTCTTCCAATTGGGCACGCTTCGTGACCAGCGGCGGCAACAAACGAACAACCTGCGGTCCCGCAGGGCTCACCAGCAAACCGCGTCGACGAGCAGCCTCGATCACCGGGGTGACGGGTTGGTTCAACTCGATCCCGATCATCAGTCCCAACCCGCGTACTTCCACCACTCCTGGCCGACCCTCCACCTTCTCTTTCAAACGGGTGATCAGCCAGGTGCCGTGCTCTGCCGCCCGAGACAACACATCCGATTCCGTCATCTCCGTGAGTACCGCCCTTGCGGCCGCCATCGCCAGCGGATTGCCACCAAACGTGGAGGCGTGCGAACCTGGTCCGAACACATCCGCATATTTGGCTTGGGCCAGCATCGCCCCAACCGGCATCCCGTTCCCCAACCCTTTGGCCAACGTCATGATATCCGGCACGATACCATAATGTTCACAGGCGAACAGTTTGCCGGTCCGTCCGATTCCGGTCTGCACTTCATCCACCATCAGAAGCACACCCTTGTCGGCGCACAACCGGGCCAATCCCTCCACAAACGCCGGATCGGCGGGCCGGACGCCTCCTTCACCCTGTACCAGTTCCAGAAACACTCCGGCCACATCCGGGGTCAGTGCCTCTTCTACCGATCTCAAGTCGTTATAAGTGGCGTAAACGAAGCCTTCCGGCAAGGGGTCAAACCCCGTTTTCACCTTGTCCTGCCCCGTCGCCGTCAATGTGGCCAGCGTCCTGCCATGAAAGGATTTTCGGAACGTGAGAATGACGGGACGTTCGATCCCCTGTTTTTCACGGGCGTATTTCCGCGCCAGTTTGATGGCCGCTTCGTTTGCCTCCGCCCCGCTGTTGCAGAAAAATACCGCTCCCAGGCCGCTGGCTTGCACCAGCAAATCCGCCACCTGTTCCTGCAACGGAATGTGAAACAAATTGGACACATGCCACAATTGTTTCAGCTGGGCCTCCACTGCCGTCGTCACGGCCGGGTGGCAATGACCCAGGTTGCACACGCCCAAACCGGAAGTGAAATCCAGATAACGCTTGCCGTCTTCATCCAGCAGGATACTGCCACTGCCACTCGCCACGCGGACCGGAACCCGCGTGTAGGTCGGAAACAAAGCCACGGTTCCTCACCACTCCCTTACAATGCTGGTGCCTGCAAACACCGTTTGGTTATCGTCTTTCCACTCCTGCGGAGCGCGTCCGTCGACGATCATCACGCGTTCCACTTCACCGCTCAAGCACCGCATCCCGGCTGTCACTTTTGGGATCATGCCGCCGGCGATCGTGCCATCTTCGATCATGTCGTCAATCTGCTCGGGTGTGACGCGTCGCAGTACACGCTTCTGCCCGTTTTCCACCTTCCAGATGCCGGGGACGTCGGTCACCAGAGCCAAGGTGTGCGCCTTCAGCGCCTGTGCAATTGCCCCCGCGACGTGATCGGCGTTGACGTTGTAGTGTTGACCGGTTGCATCCACACCCAGCGATGCGACGACGGGCAACCATCCTTGATCCAGCAACCCCTGCAAAATACCTGGGTTTACCTCCGTCACGTCGCCCACATAACCCAGGGCGGGATCGCGTTGTTTCACCCGAAGCAGCTCGCCGTCAACCCCGCTGATTCCGATTGCCCGCGCACCGGCTTGGGTGAACCGCGTAACCAAATGTTTGTTCATCACACCGGCCAGTACCATCTCGACCACTTCCAATGTATCGGCGTCCGTGATGCGCAATCCGTCAACAAAGCGGGGCGTGATCCCGGCTTTCTCCAGCCAGCGGTTGATCCAGGGACCGCCTCCGTGTACGATGATGGGCTGCCACCCCCGCTCCCAGAGAGAGACGCAGGTGGAAAAGAACGATGGATGAAGCTGATCCGTCACACTGCCGCCGATTTTGATGACCATGATATTGCCGGTATCCATGTCGCCTCTCTCCTCTCCGGTCTGTATATAAAAACACGATCATGTATAAATATGCAGATCAACCAGAAAATCAGCACCCTGCCCCGGCGCTTTTTGTCAACATCGCTCCGGGACATCGGATGCCAATTGCAGACATCATGTCCGGTAACAAGCGTTGATACGCACGTATTCGTATGTCAGGTCGCATCCCCATGCCGTCGCCTCAAACTCTCCCTGATGCAGGTCGACATGGAATTTCACCATGTCACCGGCCAATACCAATTGGGCTGCTTCTTCGTCAAACGGGACGGGCAAACCGTTTTTCACGACCGGAATCTCTCCGATCTTCACATCCACTGAAACGGGATCAATCAACGGCGCACCATATCCGACCGCGCAGAGTATTCGCCCCCAGTTGGGGTCGGCACCGAACACCGCCGATTTGACCAGATTGGAACCCACCACCGCCTTGGCCGCCTGCCGTGCCGTCTCCTGCGTCGGAGCACCACTGACGGTCACCTCCACCAGCTTGGTCGCTCCTTCTCCGTCTCGTGCAATCATCTGCGCCAAACGGCGACATACATAAGCGAAACCCGAGCGGAACGCTGGCCAATCCGGATGATCCGGCTGAAGGGCGGTGGGGTGTGCAGCCAATCCGCTTGCCATCGCAACCACCATGTCATTGGTGCTGCAGTCGCCATCGACGGTGATCATGTTGAATGTTTCATCCGTCACTTCTCTGAGCAGTCCCCTCAATACCGCCGGTTCGATCACCGCATCCGTCGTAAGAAAGGCCAACATGGTTGCCATATTGGGATGAATCATGCCTGATCCTTTGGCCACACCGGCGATTTTCACTTCCTGACCTTCAACCGTGACCACCACTTCCACGGCTTTGGTGCAAGTGTCGGTGGTCAAGATGGCCTGGGCGAAATCGTCGTGACCGCTGTCTCTCACATCATGATCCATTTGCTCCCGCAAAGCGCGAATCCCTGCCGAAATCCGGTCCATCGGCAGCAATTCACCGATCACCCCGGTGGAAGCGACACCGACCAAATGCTCAGAGATCCCGAATAATTCCGCCGTTTCCCTGCGCATCCGGTACGCATCCGCTTCTCCCTGCGGGCCGGTACAGGCATTGGCATTGCCGCTGTTGACCAGCATCACCTGCAGGTGATGCTCTTTTTCCAAGCTCTCGCGCGTCACTTTCAAAGGCGCCGCCTGAAAAGCGTTCATCGTGTACACGGCGGCGGCGGAAGCGGGAACCTCACAGACGATCCAACCGAGATCTTTCCGTTTCCGTTTGATGCCACAGTGCAAACCCGCTGCGTTAAACCCTTTGGGCGAATGGATCCGTGGATGCTCCACCACCGAAAACGCGCCAATCGTCGTTTGTTGTAGCTGGGCCACGTCCGTTCCGCTCATTTTTCGTTTCTCCCCTTTTTCTCAACGAGTCTCTATCACGGATACAACGGTAATCCTTCCAAACCCGCCGTTTCCGGCCATCCCATCCGGAGATTCAGGTTTTGCACCGCCTGGCCCGCCGCTCCTTTCATCAAATTGTCGATCGCGGCAACGGCAGTGACGATTCCCGTCCGTTCATCCACATGCCATCCCAGATCGCAGAAATTGCTGCCGCGCACGTGCTTGGTCTGTGGCCATTCTCCTTCAGGTTTCAACCGAACAAATGGGGCGTTTTCATAGTACGACCGATAGCAGTCAGCCACATCTTGACCGGTTACGCCCGGGTTCGCTTGGGCGTATATGTTGGCCAGAATCCCGCGGTTCATGGGAACCAGGTGCGGCGTGAACAGTATTTTCACCGGCTCACCAGATTCCGCTGCCGCAAACCGCTCCAACTCGGGTGTATGCTGATGTACCCCAATTTTGTATGGGTACAGATTTTCGTTCACTTCGCAGTACAGTTTGGATTCGCTTAATCCCCGTCCCGCGCCGGATACGCCCGATTTGGCGTCCACCACCAGCGGGGAAGTCTGAATGAGTCCCTCTTTCAATAATGGCAAAACCGCCAGCAACGTGGCTGTCGGATAACATCCCGGGTTGGCGATCAACGTCGCCTCGGCGACTTGCTCTTTGTACCATTCACTCAACCCGTACACCGCCCGTTCCATCCATTCGACCGGTGCGGGTTCCCGTTGGTACCACTGTTGATAGATGTCAGGGTTCCCCAATCGAAAATCTCCGGAAAGATCGATCACGATCTTCCCTCTCTCCAAAAAGGCAGCAGCCCATTTGCCGCTGACGCCGGGAGGTGTGGCAAAAAAGATCACTTCCCCCGCTTCCGCGATACCGTCAACGTCCATTTCCTCCAAGGTGAACGTGAGGTGTGCCGCGTGTGGGTACACTTCTCCAAGCGGTTTTCCCGCCGAGGAAGAAGAAACCATCGCGCCGATCTCGGCATTCGGGTGCCCTTGCAACAATCGGATCAATTCGACGCCACCATAGCCCGTCGATCCGATCACCACTGCTTTCACTGGATAAGCTACCTCCTCACGCGGTCGAAGTTTGTATCATTATACGGCCATAGTAATATTTATTCAACCCCTTTTTTCATTTCGACACAAAAAAAATCGCCCCCGTTTTGAGGGACGATTCCAAGAAAATCAAAACGCGTGACCAAATGCCCGTAAAAAAGCCGTTCTCCGGCTTGCCCCAATGGCTTTCACTGAGACTGCCGACCAAATCAACCACTCGTCATTCGGGAAGGGGGCCGAATTTCCCGTTGAGTGACTCCGCTTTTGCCCTGGAGCGTGGAGTGATCGGATCAAAGACTTTGTCATCTGCCCGATGACGGAATCGTTTTTTGGGTGTCTGCCTTCAAGATTGATGTCACTGCGCCCGCAAGTGATTCGGCTCTTGAACTTTGTCGGCGTTTTGGGATTCCGTTTTTCCTTGCGGCTGTTCCATCAGGTTTTTTCGATCCTCAGACTCTTCCGCCACGCGCGTTTCACGTTGTTCGGCCAATGGTCTCACCCCCCGTTATCATCAGGGTGCGACTCATTGGCCGTCATTATGCGTCACGCAACCTGAGGTTTCTTCGCTTCCGACCCATAATGATCCGGGTACGCCTTTCTCCCGCTCGCACCTGATTCATCAAGCGGAAACACCACTTGAAAAAAGGTCACCCTTCCCTTCTTTTCGATTACGCTACATGTTCCGATCGGAACACAGCGAAAGACGTGGGCTTCTCGCTTCATTTGGCGTCGTGGCCAAATGGAGGGCTGTTTTTTACTTTCTCTTTTTCACGTTTTCCACCATGATTATTTCTTCCGCTTGCCTCGGGGCGGCAATGTTGATTCGGAATCATACGGATTGCCCGATTTGGCGACAGGATCCTTTTCCTTCAACCATGAAGGCTTGAACGGGATTTTGGCCGGTTCCTGTTCATTTTCTTCCTGTTCTCCCGATTCTTCCTCCCATTCCTCCGTCTCCTGTTCTTGTTGTTTTTGAATTTCCGGATCGACCAACACATGATCCGACTTATCCTTTTTTTCTTCTTCTTTAGACGGTGGTTCCCAATTGACCTCTTCTTCCGGCTCGTCGTCCTTCTTTTTTTTCAACCAACCCAATACGCCGCGTTTTTCTTCCTCCTCCTCATCAAATTTGGGACGATAACGCGGCTCCAGGTTTTCCAGCTCTTTTCGTTTTTGCTCTTCCCGCTTGGCCCGGCGTTCCAGGACGGAAAACTCGGTGAAATCGATATCCTCCGAATCACGCTGAAACATGCGCTCCAGTTCTTCCACTTCCTTGTTACGCGCTTTGGACAACCAGATTGAACCCACTACCGCACCGATGATCACCACAGCGAGAATGATCCAAACATAAGTGGGTATCACGCTGAAAATCCCCTCCAACAGCATGGCATGCAACCATACCATTAATGTCACACCTCCCTGAAATTGAACGCACTTTGCTCACGATTGGTGTCAATCGGATTGTGAACACCATCGTGTCCCGCCGTCCCCATACAGAAAAGTTGTAGCAATCTCCGCCCTTTTTGTCAAACCCGCCTGTTTTTTAAATCGACGTGACGGATGATTATTTCCCGGGAAACGACAACTGCCGGCTGATCAAGCCGGCAGTAGACAAATTATTTCCCTTGAAATTCCGGTTTCCGCTTCTGAAGAAATGCATCCATTCCTTCTATGCGGTCCCTGGTGTCGAAAGTCAGACCAAAACAAGCCGCCTCCAACTGCAAGCCGGATTGCAAATCCGTCTCTGCTCCTTGATTGATTGTCCGTTTAATGTATTTCATGGCGATGGGCGCTTTTTTGACAAGCACTTCCGCCAGCCGTTTCGACTCGTCCAGCAACATGTCGGGCGGCGTCACTTTTTGCACCAATCCCAAACGATAAGCCTCAGCGGCAGAAATGATCTCCCCGGTCAAACACCAGTATTTTGCGGTCGCCTTTCCAACCAACCTCGCCAATCGCTGGGTCCCGCCATATCCCGGAATCACACCCAGATTCACTTCCGGCTGACCGAACTTGGCATTTTCGGACGCGATCAAAATATCGCCGCTCATCGCCAACTCACACCCGCCACCCAAGGCGAAGCCGTTGACGGCCATGATCACCGGCTTGTCCAGCTCTTCGATTTTGCTGAAGAGCGCCTGCCCTTTCGCCGCCAACCGTTGTGCTTCGGCAGCCGATTCGATTTGCCTCAGCTCGTTGATGTCCGCTCCCGCAACGAATGCTTTTTCCCCCGCTCCGGTAATGATCAGACAGCGCACATCTTCATTTTGCTCCACCCAATCGACCGCCTCTGACAACTCTTCCAACGTTTTACGATTGAGCGCATTGAGCACTTGCGGGCGCTGAATGGTCAGGAGTGCCCATCCGTTACCTTGTTCCAGCACAATATTGTTCCATTCCACACTGCAACACCCCCTGGCTCGTCTTCGGGAACCATGTCTGGTTATGAATTCGGTGTCGAATGGTGCTCTTCCTCCCATCTGATCGATCCATCCTATTCCACCTGCACCCGTGAACGGCAGACGGCGTTGTACCCGTACCCTTTCCGGTTCCATTGGGCACGGAGCGGTTGCATACGGCCGGCTGTGTCCGCCGCCCGCGACCAGATTTCGTATTTCCCCGGTTGCAAGGCTTTCCAGTTCCAACTCCATTGGACCCATGCATAGGGATGATCCCAGGGGCGTTGAAGTAACCGTGCAGGATGCCAATGCGCCCCACGGTCGACAGATACCTCCACTCTCCTGATGACACCCTTCCCCGTCCACGCAAGCCCCTCCACCCGGTGACGCCCCGTTTTCAGCACCGAAAAATCATGGGGATACCGAATGAGGGAATTGACGCGGAGAACGGTGACGGGCCGTTTCCCCTCATCACTGTCGGGAAAGGGATAGTAGTGGTAATCCTCCTTTTGATAGTACCCCTGAAACGGTTCCGTTACCACTTCGATGCGTCTCAACCATTTTACGGACGCCATCGCATACCAACCCGGCACGATCAGCCGAAGAGGCGCACCGTGTTCCGGTGACAGCAGCCGACCGTTTTGGGCATAGGCCACCAACGTATCCGGGTGAAGTGATTTGCCCAGTGATAAGCTGCGGGCAAACGGCCCCTTCTCCTCCCCTTCACCATCCATGCCCCAAAACACGACTTCCCGTGCCGTCGAGCAGATACCGGCCTCCCGCAACAAATCCCGGAGCGGGATGCCCGTCCATTCTGCCTGGCTGATCGCCCCTTCGTTCCAGGGTACGCCGTATACCCGCGGACGGAACATGGTCCTGCGGTTGCCCGCGCATTCCATCACCGCCACTACTGACTTGGCCGGTCTGGACCGGATCTCTTCGCAACTCAGGGTCAAGGGACGATGTACCGCCCCCACCACTTGCAAACTGTCCATATTCGGCGCAGGATAAGCGTAATGATTGCGACGGTACCATAAATCGTCCGGTGTCATCCAATCCGTGATCCAGCGAACGGGGGAACTTTGATTTTCCGGTTGCATCGTTACCGTTTCCCGAAACAATTGCTTTGCTCGTGACATTTTCATCTCATTCACCCCTCCTGCGAATGTTCCGCTGTGTTGGAGAAACCCGGCTGCGCGGGATCATATCCCACACAACCGGGTATGTAAGAGATCTCAATGATATTGAAAAAATAAAATCGGACCACCTCGCAGAATGACGATCACCCTTCTCAAACAACGGTTGAAGCACCAAACATACTCCCGTTATCACCCAGACCGGCCATCCTCCTCCGCATCCCCGATCAGCCGGTCGGTCCGGCTTTCGCCTTCCCTTGCAACAAATGGTCCAGCGTCGTCCGGTCCAATACCTGTGCCACTGTATCGCGAACCAACGCCCACAACGGTTTCAACAAACAATTTCCTTCCAACGGGCACGGCTCATATGCCGTCACACTGACACAGCTCATGGGAGCCAACGGTCCTTCCAGCCTGCGGATCACTTCTCCGATCACGATCCGCTCAGGCGGAAGTCGAAGAGAATATCCTCCCTGGGCTCCCCGTTTGCTCTTCACGTACCCATTGGTTTTCAACTGAAGTAAAATCTGCTCCAAATAGTGATTGGGAACCAACGTTTTTTCCGCAATCTCGGATATGGGAACCACATCCCCTTTGCGCAATCCCAACAACAACAAGGCACGCAATGCGTACTCCCCGCGGCTGGAAACCTTCATGCTCCCCTCCCATCCCTACCATCCCGAGCTGAATGGTCGACAATGATATCACAGCCGTCGATTATTATGTATATACACATGATGAGAGATGTGTGCCGGTATTTTTGTACATCAGGACAAAAAGCGGGTTGACAACGGTTTGTCAAAGTGTATATATTGTATATACACACTATTTATTCATGGAGAGTGATTGTTTGAACATCACGATTTCCCATTCTTCGAAAGAACCGATCTACCAACAAATCATCGACCAGATCCGTGATCAGATATTGAAAGGAGCCGCCCGTCCGGGAGATCCACTGCCCTCCATCCGGCAATTGGCCCGGGATTTACGGGTGAGCGTGATTACGACAAAACGCGCCTATGAAGAATTGGAACGGGAGGGATTGATCCGATCCGTCGTTGGGAAGGGGTCTTACATCGCTCCGGGAAACACCTTGGATACGCTTCGGGAGCAACGGATCTTCCAACTGCGATGCCGTTTGCAACAACTGGTGGAGGAAGCCGCAGAACTCGGCTTAAGCAAGGAAGAATTGATCACTTGGGTACGACAATGTGATTGCGGGGAGGATCAGGAATCATGAAGGCATTGGAAGTCCGACATTTATCCAAATCCTTTCGGGGTTTTGCGCTTCAGGACGTCTCGTTCTCCTTGGAAGAGGGGTACATCACCGGTTTGATCGGGGAAAACGGGTCAGGGAAGAGCACCACAATCAAGCTCATCCTGCAACTTCTGACCCCTGATTCGGGGGAAATTCGGATTTTCGGACTGGACCCGTCCCGGCACAGTCGGGAGATCAAAGAGCGCATCGGCTTTGTGTTCGATGAACACCATTTCTATGAACATCTTACCGCTGATGAGATGAAGCACATCATCGCTCCTTTTTACAAGCGGTGGAATGAGCGGATGTTTCAACGTTACGCCCGCGATTTTGATCTCCCGCTTCACAAAAAAATCAAGCAGCTCTCCAAAGGAATGAAAATGAAACTGTCGCTTGCATTCGCCCTCGCTCACGAACCGGATCTCATCATCATGGATGAACCCACATCCGGCCTCGATCCCGTCTTTCGTCGAGAGATACTCGATTTGTTGCGAGAGATCATGCTGGACGAGCACAAAACCATCTTCTTTTCCACCCATATCACCACGGATCTGGAACAGATCGCCGACCACATCATCTTTCTGCACAAAGGACGCGTGGTATGGGATGAGACCAAGGACCGGATTGAAGAGACGTATGCCTTGGTAAAAGGGGATACCCGATGGCTCACACCGGAAGCGCGTCAAGCATTGATCGGCCTGCGGGAAACGGATGTGGGATTTGAAGGATTGGCTGCCGATGCGGACCATGTACATCGTCTGTTGGGTGAGCGTTGTGTGATGGAAAAGCCGTCGCTCGAAGACATCATGTATTTTACGATCAAAGGAGGGCGTTCCGCTTGAGTGTATGGTATTTGATCATCAAAGATCTGCGTGTGCAGAAATACATGTTCCTCGTCGCGCTGTTCTTCGCCTTTGTAAACATGTTGCTGACCAGAATGAACCAACTGGTCAACATCGTCATCCTCGCCTATATGATGATCACAAGCTCGATTCAGTATGACGAAAAGCAGCGAACATCCGTATTGCTCAACTGCCTTCCCATCACCCGCCGATCTTTTGTCGCATCCAAATATCTCAGTATTTTCCTGTATACATTGATCTCTGTGGTGATGGTGTTTCTGGTCAATCTGGCCGCCCTGTTCATCGCCCGGTTCGGATTACACCACAATCCGTTTACCTTGTCACTGTTTACGATACAGGATGTATTCTGGGCACTGGTGTGCATCATGGTACTCGCCGCCTTGTTTTTTCCGATCGCTCTCACGTTCGACTGGAATGTGATGCAATATCTGTTGTTCGTCGTTTTGGCAGTGGGCGGAACGGGTCTGTTTTTCTTCGCCAACTGGATAAAAAGTCCTGATTCGCCGCTGGCCGGATCTCCTTTCGTACTGCATGTCGCTGTGATCGGGTTGGGTGTATCATTGTTGTTGTACGGATCATACCGTCTATCCCTGTTTTTGTATCAAAAAAAGGATTTGTAGGGTGACGTGAACTTGATCAGCAAATGAACAGCTCAACCGTCCGTTCAAGGGGCGGTTTTTGACTTACTCTTTCGTTTCACGTACAGCAAGGACGATGAAGGAAGTCGCAATGAAAAGAAACAGCCATGAGGAATGTCAACGGCATGATTCGTCACCTTTTCACATCGAAGTGATCAATAAACCCAAAAGGATGAACCCCAATATCAAGATGTCGAGGATCAAAACAACGGCGGCCCAGTACACTTTCGAGCCTTCCCGAAATCCCGCCGTACCGAAAACAAAACCCGTGATCACGGTGATGAACAGATAAAAGTATATGATCGTTTTAGGGAGAGAGGGCAAAACATTTGTAAAATATAGCGTCAAAAAAACCAGTGCCAAAATCGTTGAAACAATCAACCCAAGGAAAACCATCCGCGGATTGGTCATTGTGCCTCCTCCAAAGCGTCATGATTGAACCCATTTAAACGGCTGGCCCGTCAGGAATTCCCATCGCCTACATACTCTCCTCTAATATCGTCCACTCACACTCACCGTCAGTCAAGAGATTACACAAATGCCTCCGAAAGGATTTCCGATACTGAATCAGAGCTGATGCCGTTCGATGCCGACGGGCCGTCTTCTCCCATAAATGACATCACCACCGGATAGTTTCTTCCCGGAATGCTCGCAAATGGAGACAACTCACACACAATCGTCCACCTACCCCGGTTCGGCTCCATCGCGGCCAAATGTTCCACCGCCTTCTCCAATGGCTGATTAACCATAATAACACCCATTGGTACTGCCGCTAAAGTGAAATCCAGACGCCCGTGGAGTATTGGGAACGATCAGATACGGATGGAAGGCCCTGTTGGAATTGTTGTTCATTCATCGGAAATCATTAGCGGCGGGGCTACGGTCGGGAAATTGCGGAAGGTTCCTGCCTTGGGCGGTCGCCCAAGGCAGGCTGGAGGTGCGCCTTGAAGTGGTGAATCGCGCACTGGCGTTTTCTCGTTCGTTGGGATTTGAGCATTACACCTGCTTCCAGTGTCAAGCAAGGGATCTGCATGCGGTATGAGTTGAGGGGATCATAATTTATTTTACAAAAAAGGTTATTTGTGGTATAGTAAATTCTGGTTGTTATATTGAGGGTATATAATTCACACATCTTATAAAGGATGATAAGTTTCGATTTGTCATTCTTTATAATGTGTGAATGCATACCTTAAATATTATCAACACAAATATTTTTCGGAGGAATTCACACATGCTACAAGGAACCGTTAAATGGTTTAATGCTGACAAAGGCTTCGGGTTTATCGAAGTGGAAGGCAGAGATAACGTATTCGTTCATTACTCTGCAATCAATGGTGTAGGATTTAAGACTTTGGATGAAGGCGATAAAGTGAGCTTTGAAATCACGAAAGGCAACCGTGGTGATCAAGCCGTCAATGTGGTGAAGTTGTAAAAACAGAGAAATAACCCATTCAGAACCGCCCCACTGGAGCTTAACTCCTGTGGGGTTTTAGGTCTCATACTTCCATTGTCCAGTGTTTCGGCCATTCTGCCCAGAAAGACTCCTTGGTAAGAGAGCCTGGTCCTCTTTTGCTCAATTCCGTGACCGTCTGGGAAGGGTTCAACAAAAAAACATGCCCAATCCATATACAAACCCGGCGGTTTTTCCGCCGGGTTTTTCAGGTAGCCTCACCGGAACAAAATGCCCCGGTCCTTGGTATCGTCACTTTTTCGATTGTTGGCCGCCGATTTTTTGCCGGAGATACGCGTCGATAAAGATATCGATCTCCCCGTCCATCACGGCCTGCACGTTGCCCACCTCAACCTGCGTGCGGTGATCCTTGACCATACTGTAGGGGTGGAAGACGTAAGAGCGGATCTGGTTGCCCCAACCGATCTCCGTCTGCTCCCCTTTCAACTGGTCGATCTGTTTGCGCCGCTCCTCCATCATGCGTTCATACAGACGCGCCTTCAGGATTTTCATCGCGCGCTCCCGGTTTTTGATCTGCGAACGCTCCGATTGGCATGTCACCACGATGCCGGTGGGCAAGTGCGTGATCCGCACCGCCGAATCGGTCGTGTTGACGTGCTGTCCCCCGGCGCCGCTGGAACGATACGTGTCGATTTTGAGTTCTTCCGGCTTGATCTCCACCTCTACATCATCATCCACTTCCGGCATGACGTTGGCGGAGACAAACGACGTATGCCGGCGCCCGGATGCGTCGAACGGCGAAATCCGCACCAGACGGTGGACGCCTTTTTCCGCCTTGAGATATCCGTAGGCATTGTGCCCTTTGATCAACAGCGTGACGCTTTTGATGCCCGCTTCCTCGCCGGGCAGGTAATCCAACGTTTCCACCTTGTATCCTTTGCGCTCCGCCCAGCGCGTATACATCCGGAGCAGCATCGACGCCCAGTCCTGCGATTCGGTTCCGCCTGCGCCGGGGTGAAGCTCCAGGATGGCATTGTTTTTGTCGTAGGGTTCGCTCAACAGGAGACTCAGCTCAAACTGCGTCATCTCTTTTTTGAGCGAACGAATCGTTTCTTCCGCTTCCTCCAGGAGCGACTCATCGTCCTCCTCGGCGGCCAGCTCCAACAGGACCTGCAGATCTTCGTGCGCCTGCTCCAGTTTGGTCATCGTTTCGACCTGGGCTTTCAGCGCGTTGGCTTCGTCAATCACTTTTTGCGCTTGTTGCTGATCATCCCAGAAATCGGGGGCAGTCATTTGCGCTTCCAGTTCCGCAATGCGCGCTTTTTTCTGATCGAGGTCAAAGAGACCCCCTGATGTCCGCCAATCGCTTGGCTGTATTGTTTACTTCCTGTTTCAGTTCACCCAATGAAATCACGACAAATCACCTCTTCGCGCTTTTCCGTTTCAAGGAAATGTACCTCCCTCATTATAACGCAATCCGGAACGAAATTCGAATCCGTAGACCAGGCATGCCTTCTTTCTCTCCCGTTTTTCTGTACGCAAAGGGACCTGTCGAAAAAGGCCCCCCATTTTAAAGGGGAGGCCTCCTGAGATACGAGACGGACTTTCCTTTTGCTCCATTATTCCTGCATCAACCCGTTTGTTTTGCGCGGGCGCAACAGTGTTTGTACTTTTTGCCGCTTCCGCACGGACAGGGGTCATTGCGCCCCACTTTGTCCGCCCGGCGAACCGGCTGGCGTTTGGCTTCCTCTTTGGCTTGCGAATCGCTGTGGACGGCGGTGGTGTTGACTGCCACCTCTTCGCGCTCGATCTCTTCGCCCACGCTGGACTTCATCACGTATTTTACCACTTCTTCCTGGATCTCGCGCACCATCTGCTCAAACATCTCGAAGCCTTCAAACTGGTATTCGCGCAACGGATCGGTCTGTCCGTACGCCCGCAGGTGGATGCCCTGACGCAATTGGTCCATGGCATCGATGTGGTCCATCCATTTGCGGTCCACCGTGCGCAGGATGACCACTTTGGAGAATTCCTGCATCCGGTCGAAGCCGATCTCCTCCACACGCTGGTCATAGGTTTTTTCCACGGCTTCGTACAACGTGTCGATGATTTCATCCGGCTCCTTGTCCTGCAAGTCCTCTTCGCTCACCGAACCGGGCGGGAGCAGGTTGGATTCCATGTAGTCGATGATCGACTCCAAATCCCACTCTTCCGGCAACGCGTCTTCGGATGTGTGGGCCTTCACCGCGTGTTCGATCACGTCTTTGGCCATATTGAGGACGACATCGCGCAGGTTGTCGCTGAACAGCACTTCGCGCCGCTGTTTGTAGATGATTTCCCGTTGCTGGTTCAGAACGTCATCGTATTGCAACACCCAGCGACGGGCATCGAAGTTCATGCCCTCCACCTTTTTCTGCGCGTTTTCCACCGCTCTGGTGAACATTTTGCCCTCGATCGGCTGGTCGTCCTCCATCCCCAGACGATCCATCATGTTTTTGATGCTGTCGGAGCCGAACCGCCGCATCAAATCATCTTCCAACGACAGATAGAACTGCGACGAACCCGGATCGCCCTGCCGGCCGGAACGTCCGCGCAACTGGTTGTCGATCCGGCGGCTTTCGTGTCGTTCGGTCCCGATGACATGCAATCCGCCCAACTCAGCCACGCCTTCGCCCAAGACGATGTCCGTTCCGCGTCCGGCCATGTTGGTAGCGATGGTCACAGAACCTTTTTGCCCCGCCTGCGCGATGATTTCCGCTTCGCGCTCGTGGTTTTTGGCGTTGAGTACCTGATGGGGAATACCGCGTTTTTTCAGCATGCGGGACAACTGTTCCGATTTCTCGATTGACACCGTTCCGACAAGGACAGGTTGCCCCTTCTTGTGTCGACGGACAATCTCTTCGACGACGGCTTTGAATTTGGCCTCCTCGGTCTTATAAAGCAGATCCGTCATGTCTTCGCGGATCATCGGGCGGTGGGTCGGAATCTGCACCACATTCATACCGTAAATTTTGCGGAACTCTTCTTCTTCCGTCTTGGCCGTACCGGTCATCCCAGCCAGTTTCTTGTACAGACGGAAATAGTTTTGCAGTGTGATCGTGGCCAACGTCATGCTCTCCCGTTGGACCTGCAAACCTTCCTTGGCCTCAATCGCTTGGTGCAGACCGTCGCTGTACCTGCGACCGTGCATGAGGCGACCGGTAAACTCGTCCACAATCACCACGCCGTCTTCGTTGACGACGTAGTCACGGTCCCGCTTCATCAGCACATGCGCTTTGAGGGCCTGTTGGACATGGTGATTCAACGTAATGTTTTTCACGTCATACAAATTGTCCACACCCAGGAATTTTTCCGCTTTGCTCACACCCTGCTCGGTCAGGGAGACAGCTTTCGTCTTCTCGTCCACCGTGTAATCCTCTTCCGGGCGGAGTCGGCGCACCAGCTGATCGGCCACGTAATACAAATCAGTCGCCTTGTTGGCCTGCCCGCTGATGATGAGCGGCGTCCGCGCTTCGTCGATCAGGATGCTGTCCACCTCGTCCACGATGGCGAAATGCAGGTCCCGTTGCACGATCTGCTCGGGATACAGCACCATGTTGTCGCGCAGATAGTCAAATCCGAACTCGTTGTTGGTCCCGAAGGTGATGTCCGCCTGGTAAGCGGCACGCTTTTCTTCGGGAGTCAGCCCGGGAAGGTTCAACCCGACGCTCAGGCCGAGAAATTCAAACACCTGACCCATCCACTCTTTGTCCCGTTTGGCCAGGTAGTCGTTTACCGTCACGACGTGGACGCCCTTCCCTTCCAGAGCGTTCAAATACGCCGGCAACGTGGCGACCAGGGTTTTCCCCTCCCCGGTCTTCATCTCGGCAATATCGCCGTTGTGCAGGACGATGCCGCCCACCAGCTGAACGTAAAAATGGCGCATGCCCAGCACGCGCTTGGCTGCCTCCCGAACGACCGCATACGCTTCCGGGAGCAGATCGTCCAAGGTTTCGCCTTCCGCCAGGCGCGCTTTGAACTCGTCCGTTTTGTTTCGAAGCTCCGCGTCGGAGAGTTTGGAGATCTCCGGCTCCAGCGCTTCGATCTGATCGGCAATTTTATAGCAACGTTTCAATTCGCGTTCGTTGGCATCCGGGATCAGCTTTTTGAGCAAACCCAGCATCATTTCATCCCCTTCCCCATCATCCAGGGTATATTGGTAAGTGCGACATCCGAGGTCACACGAAATTCCAAGGAAGGTATCAACTATTAGTTTACCAAAAATACCAGCTGAATTTCACTTTTTTCGCAAAAGGTTCGAAAGCTTTTTGTCTCCTCTTCATGGACAAAACGAGGCGGCAGTGAAATCACTGCCGCCTGGAACCGGCCTGTTTGGCCGATCCGCACAATCATTCATTTGAAGGACGGTCAGGTGAGTGGCCCCTCACGGCTGAAGCACCTGAGGCAATTCCTTCGGTCGCCGTGGGCTTCCAGCTTCATCTGGCGTGGCAACCCACATCCATCCACCACGCCCTGGTGAAGAGGGTGTTTTCCGGGTTTACTTTTTTCTTCCCCTCAAACTGGGCCGTCAAACCCGAATCGAATTCCTTATATTTCCTTATCATTCAGGCTCAATCAAACCATAACGCCCGTCTTTTCTACGGTACACCACATTGATTTCATCCGTATCCGCATTGGTGAATACGAAGAAATTATGTCCGAGCATTTCCATCTGCATGATGGCTTCTTCCACATCCATCGGTTTCAAGTGAAAACGCTTTGTGCGAACCACAACGGGTTCTTCTTCATCATCCACCAAAGCGGTGGAGGTGTTTCCGTTTTCAACAAGTTGCGAACGGAGGCTTCCTTCCTGACGGACTTTGCGGTTGACCTTGGTTTTGTACTTCCGAATCTGGCGCTCCAACTTTTCCACGACCAAGTCGATCGAAGCATACATGTCCGCGCTTTTTTCCTCCGCGCGAACCAGCACGCCTGGAAAGGGAATCGTCACTTCCACCTTGTGATCATCGCGAATCACGCTGAGCGCGATGTGTGCATCGGCGGAAGGAGGGGTGTCGAAATACTTCTCCAGACGGCTGATCTTTTTTTCGACAAAATTCCGCAAAGCTTCCGTCACTTCGAGGTTATTTCCGCGAATGACATAATTCATGAAGCGAATCCCCCTTTTCGCTTTATACATTATCTATTCCTGCGTTATCCGAAAATTCCTCCCTTATATTCACTATTTCTTAATAGTAAGTTCACCCATTTTTAACAAATCGCTTCCTTCGAAAAACGTCGAATCAAAACGAAACCCCTTCGCCGAAGCGAAGGGGTGAGTAGTCATCGGTTGTTCATCCAGTCAAGGAAAAACGATTACCCGATTTTCGTGACGTTCGCAGCCTGTGGTCCACGCGGACCTTCCACGATGTCAAATTCTACAAACTGACCTTCATCCAGGGTTTTGAATCCTTCTTCCTGGATGGCCGAGTAGTGGACGAATACGTCTTCGCCACCCTCGCGCTCAATGAAACCATAGCCCTTCTCCGCGTTGAACCACTTGACTTTGCCTTGCATGAAAACACATTCCCTTCTTGATTTAAATACGCAAATGAGACGGGTAAATCTCATAATGCTTTTTCACTATATCATTGGGCTGAACCAAAGTCAAGAATATTTCTCCAAACGGGGAAATGATCGCCTTGAGGCTTACTTACTGACGCGGTTCACCATTCCTGCGCCGTTCGGTTCCAGGATGTGTTTGGTGAATCCTGTCCACATTGATTTTCCGGCCTGCTCCCCTAAGTCCTGCAGTGAGGCGGAGATGATCTCTCCGGCCCGATCAGCACGGGACGCGGACAAGCACGCTTCACTTGGAGGAAATTGCCTGCGATTTCAATCCTGCGCCTCCCGGGTCTTCGCTCAGTCAGGCCCCGGTAAGTCGCTCGCCTGAAAAACGTTGCTCCGCTACGGAACGACCAGACTCTCCCTGTTCCTAGAGCACTTTGCTCAAAAAGGCACGGGTCCGTTCGTGCTTCGGAGCATTGAACAACTCGTTCGGCGTTCCTTCTTCAACGATTACGCCTTGGTCCATAAACAGCACCCGGTCGGACACTTCTCGGGCAAACCCCATCTCGTGGGTGACGACGACCATCGTCATCCCCTCTTTGGCCAGTTGCTTCATGACGGCCAACACCTCGCCCACCATTTCGGGGTCAAGGGCCGACGTGGGCTCGTCAAACAGCATCACCTTGGGGTCCATCGCCAGTGCACGTGCGATGGCCACGCGCTGTTGCTGTCCGCCGGAGAGCTGTTCCGGATAAGCCTGGGCCTTGTCTGCCAAGCCCACCTTGTTCAACAGCTCCATCGCCTTGGCTTCCGCTTTTTCCTTGGTCCAACCCCTGACTTGGATCGGTGCCAGCGTGATGTTTTCGATCACGCGCTTGTGCGGGAACAGGTTGAACTGTTGGAACACCATGCCCACTTCGGTACGCACCTTGTTGATGTTCGTCTTGGGATCGGTCAGGTCATGCCCGTCCACCCATACCTTGCCGCCGGAGATGGACTCCAGGAGATTGAGACAGCGCAGAAACGTGCTTTTCCCGGAACCGCTGGGACCGATCACACAGACCACTTCTTTTTCCTGGATTTCGACGTTGATATCCTTCAATACTTCCAATGTGCCGAATTGTTTGCGCAGATGTTCGACGCGGATCATGGCCATGGATCATCCCTCCTGTCTGTCGGTGCGGTAGCGGTTTTCCAGGAAAAGGACGAAGCGCGATAAGACAAAAGTGAGTACAAAATACATTGCGGCGGAAGTGATATACGGAGCCCAGCGTTCAAATGTGTTTTTCGCCGTGGTGAAGGCGGCGTAGGTGATGTCATTGACCGAAATGATTGTGACCAAGGACGAATCTTTGAGCAAGGCGATGAATTCGTTGCCCAACGGAGGCAACATCCGCTTGAACGCCTGCGGGAGAATCACGTGCCGCATGGCTTGTCCGTATGTCATGCCGAGCGAACGGGCCGCTTCCATCTGCCCCTTTTCAATGGATTGAATGCCGCCGCGAAAAATCTCCGCGATATAGGCCCCGGCGTTGAGCGATAAGGCCACGAAACCGGACACGATCGCCTCGGGCGGTTTCACGCCGAGCCACTCTTCACAAATCGTGGGAATCACAGCGAAATGAACGGCCAGGATTTGCAGCAGCAACGGCGTTCCCCGGAAGATATCCACATACACCTGAGCCGGGATGACCAACCACCGGCTGCGCGAAAGCCGCATCAATCCCAATATCAGTCCGATGACCAACCCAACCAAAACAGCCACCGTCGTCAGTTCGATGGTGGTCCAAAGTCCACGGATAAAATAGGCTTTGTACTCCACAATGACGGACCAATCGATTGGCATACATCCACCTCTTTCCAGGCAGAATGGATTGCATCATGAATTGCGCAACTTATCCACATATTTATCCACATTATCCACAGGAAATTGTTTGAAAACAGGAGGAAATGGGGAGTACAAGGGCACTCCCCAACCCCGCTCCTTTTATTGCATTGGACCGAAATATTTCTCGTAGATCTTCTTGTAGGTGCCGTTTTCCCGGATTTTCTTCAGACCGTCATTGATTTTCTTCAGCAGTTCCTTGTTTCCTTTTTTGACGATAATCCCGTATTGTTCCGGTTCAAACGACTGATCTTCCACCTTTTTGAACTTACCGGCAGGCAGTTTTTTCAGGTATTCGAGGACCACCCCATTGTCCGCCACCACGGCATCGACACGGCCGTTGGCCAAATCGTCAATCGCGGCCGGTGTATCGTCATATCCCTTGATGCCCTGATACGTTTTACCGAATGCCTTTTGTACGACGATTTCACCGGTCGTCCCCGTTTGCACGCCGATCCGTTTCCCTTTCAGATCTTTCAGCGACTGCACGTTGGAATTGGCCGGTACGAGAATCAACTGTTTGGCGTCAAAATACGGGTCGGAGAAGTCATACACTTTTTTGCGGTCGTCCGTGATGGAGATGGCGGAAATTCCCGCATCCAGTTTGCCGTTTTTTACGGCGTCCAGCATCGGGTCCCAACCTGCGTGTTGAATATCCACCTCAAAGCCGCCGGCTTTGGCGATCGCGTTCATCAGTTCGATGTCAAAGCCGGTCAGTTTCCCGTCCCCTTCCTGTTTCTCAAACGGCGGATAGGCGGCGTCGGTACCCACTTTGACGATTCCGCCTGCCCCCGCGTTGTTCTTGGCACAGCCGGTTAAAGCAAATGAGCACAAGAATACCAGTGATAAGATCAAAACCCCCAATTTTTTCATGTTTGATCCCCCTTGAGATTGCATATTCAAACATACGTCTCTTCCACCGCATGAACGGAGAAATCGCGGTGGATTGAAACCTTCTCTGGTTTAAAAGCGTCTACAATGCTTTAGCATGATGAAATCTCCCTTGAGTTATTATAAGTGTTGTTGTATTTATATTCAATTTGTATGTTTTGGTAACCCTCCCCTTTCTTTCTCTCCTGTTCAATAAAAGGAATATTCTAAAATTATCTTCTTTAGAAATACTTCTTTCGATTTTGGGTTCATAAAGTCCTGTAGAAAATATAGGAAGACCTTCTGAATCAAAAAAGCCGCCGAATGGCGGCTCTTCACTCACTGATTGACGGCCTCTTTCAACTGTTTGCCGGGACGAAATGCCGGAACCCGGCTGGCTTCGATCTGAATTGTTTCACCGGTTTGCGGGTTGCGGCCCGTTCGGGCGGCACGCTCGCGAACCTCAAAGTTGCCGAAACCGACCAACGACACTTTTTCACCATTACGCAAAGCTTCGGCGATGGTGCTCAACACGGCTTCCACCACTTGAGCCGATTCCTTTTTCGTTTTCCCCGTCGCCGCAGCCACGCGATCGACCAGTTCCGATTTGTTCATGTGTCAACTCTCCTTTTCTCTCACAAGTTTTTGGGTTTTGAATCATGACTATTACCCTGTGTTTCCCATCTTTTGGTTGTTTATACCTCTTTTTTTGATAGGTAGATTGACTTTTCCTTTTTAACGCGCAAATGTCAAAGAACGGACCATTCGACATCCCGCCTCTGCCAGTACGCGGGCACAGGCGCCCAATGTGGCGCCGGTCGTATATACATCATCCACCAACAATACATTCAAAGCGACCAACTTTTCGGCGGGGATCGACGGATGCAAATCAAAAACCCCCTCCATCGACCGCAAACGCTCCGCCCGGGATCGCCGACTTTGAGGTGGAGTGGGTGATGACCGCACCAACAATGACACCACCGGTACTCCCCATTGCTTTCCGATGACGCGGGCCAATTGCTCCGACTGATTGAACCCTCGCTCTGCCAGCCGGGAGGGATGCAGGGGAACATAGGAGATGACATCCGGCTTCCGTCCCCTGCGGGCAGCGACCGACACCATCATCTCCCCCATCGGACGGGCGTATCGCTCCCTGCCCAGATATTTGTACAAACGAATGACTTCGCGGGTATGGGGCGTGTAGGATACTGCACTCCAGTTCTGTATCAGCTCCGGATACGGATGGGATCGGCAATCGGTACAAAGCGCTTCCCCACCCGCTCTCCCGCAACGACGGCAGTAGGGAGGTTCAACGGGAGAAAACCCGTCGCGGCAATACGGACAGATTTTTTCCCATACCGGTGCCCAGGGAAGAGCGCGGACTGGCGTGTCGCAAAACGGACACCTACCGGACGATGAGAACAGCCATCCGATCATCGCTTCACCCCGGGCGCATGCAGACACCCCATCCGGGATGCCAACCGGTTCATCGCTTTGATTTCCCGAATCGCCCGCCGCTGAGCTTCCGTCCATTCCTCCGAGATCCACCGGACGATCCCCGCCGGGTCTTCCGGTGACCGTCCCGCCCGTCCCGACATCTGAACCAAAGTGGCGGCGTCCATGACGGTATGGTCCGCACCCAGCACCAACACTTGACAACCGGGAACCGTCACGCCGCGCTCCAAGACAGTCGTGGAGAGCAACACGCGAACACGGCCCCGGCGAAATCGTGCCACGATCTCCTCCCTGTTGCGCTCTTTTCCGGACACAGCCGCACAGAACCGGGCCATTGAAGGGTACCTCCGATTGATCCACTGCAGCAGACGCGGCAAATCCGCCACCCGTGGCACAAAAATCAACCCTGGTTTGCCGGTTTGCATCAGATGACGCAAATAATCCGACAACGGCGGGACAGGTTTGCCGCGACTCACCTTATTCCACAAACCGCGGACCCCGTACCGTTCGGGTACGGGCAGCGGATGACCGTGAAATCGGGCGGGCAGGGTGATGACGGGCAATTTGCCCCGCCGCGCTTTTCTCTGCCAGACCATCGGTGGAGTGGCCGTCACCCACACTGCTTTTCCATCGTTGCATAAAGCTTGGTCGATCCCCGATTGCAGCGCGGGATCTCCATACAATGGATAGGCATCCACTTCATCAACGATCGCCAAAGCATACCGTCGGTACATCCGCCAGGCTTGGTGCGCCGTGGCGATGACCAGCTCTCCGTCATCCCATGTCGACCGCGTTCCCCCATGAACGGCCGTTACCCGAACGCCTTCCACCGCTTTTTTCAAACGCGGATACAACTCATCCACCACATCACGACGCGGTGTCACCCACAGCACACGCTGCCCGCTTTGCAGTGTCCGGCGAACCAACGGCAAACAAACCTCCGTCTTGCCCGCTCCCGTTGCCGCCCACAGCAACAGTATCCGCTCCTGTCCGTCTCTCCAGCCTTCCAGAAGGGAGGCGACTTCCTGTTGTTTCGGGGTCAGTGGGGGCAAGCGGAGACGAACCCCGTCGGTGCGAACCGCGGAAGCATCGGGGGGACGGATACGAAACAACGGAACGCATGACCGGCATCTGCCCAATACGAGACAATGATCGCAGGTGGCACATGCTTGGCGGCACCGTTTACATTTCGTCCGAAACAACCGGGACGGTCCACTGCCGCATCGGCTGCAATGCCACTTCACCGCGGGACCGGCCATTTCGACGGCGGGCACGCATTCCGCGGCTCCCATCAGGCACAACCATTGCAAACCCGCACGCAGGGCCGCCGGATCGGGGTCCTTACCCCACCGGAATCGCAATAATGATCGAATTTCCTCCTCCAACAGCACACGACCACCTAATATATTCCATATTGCCACACCGTACCTTTGTCCCGGCGACAGATGATCATCATCGGTCGTTTGTTCGAAGTGCTCCATCCCATTCCCGATCAGCGATGATTTGGATTGTTCTTTTGAAACATGTTTCCTTAAAACAAACCAAGCTTGTCCAATCGTTTCAAACGAACCGGCTATGCGAAACTCCCTCCCCCGGTCCCGCCAAAACCGCTCGTCCACCTCAGGAGCCAAACTGATCCCCCAATGAGGAGGTTCTCCTCTCACCGTCGCCTGATACAGCGTAAACATGGCCATACCCCTTCTTAATGGTTCTCCCGACTCGTGACTGGCCCCACACAGCTCAGTGGGCTGTTCGCTTCATCCGGTAAAGCAACCTTACATCGGTCCACGATGGCCCGGATAAAAAACAACGCAGGTTCGCTCCTTCATCGCTGACCTGCGTTCCACTTGCTGTCGGATATGGTGTTGAATCTTCAGGATCCATCTCTGTCAGTGTTGTCCGACAGAACCGGTCCCGCTTCTCATCGCATCAGGACAACACCTGTATGCTCCGGTTCGGCGAACGGAGATCCATCACCCAAACCCTGCGGACATCCGAATGGCTTCGCGACGCCACTTCATTCCACATTTCATTCTCATCCCGCACGGTAACCACTTCCAATCCCGGCAACTGCCCTTGCAAACGGGTGAGAATGGACAACGTATCATCAACGGAGAATCGGTCCACGCAAGTGATGCGGCTGGACTTCCCCTGAATCCAATGCCAAAACACATAGGAACGGATGACCCATTCAATGGTTCCCTGGCTGTTTCCTGTCAAGAGGATGAGATGAACCGGGTCGACACGGACGGGACGCCAACAGGCTTTGCCGATGCAATGCAACAAAAACCACATGACGCCGTACAACACGATTCCCCATACGATTGATTGCACCATCGCACTCGTCCTCCTTTGCCCACAGTATATGCCGTGGGCATAGACGGGGTGCGACGGCGTCAATGCAACCTCACCCATCCTTTTTTCAGCGCGACCAACACGGCTTGCGTGCGGTCCTGAACACCCAGTTTGTACAAAATATTGCTCACGTGATTCTTGACCGTTTTTTCGCTTATGTAAAGCACATCACCGATGGACCGATTGTTTTTCCCTTGCGCCATCAGCCGTAATACGTCCATCTCCCGCTGGGTCAGGATGTCCGGCCATTCAGGTACATCAAATTCGGGGACGGTGGTTGTCATTTCCCGTTGTTGCCGGCTGATTCGGAGGATCTCCCGTACCAGTTGCCCGCTCGCACGCGGATGAATGTAGATTTCACCCGACAAGACCAAGCGTACCGCCTCAACCAGATCTTCCGCCTCCACATCTTTGGGAAGATAACCGGAAGCACCTGCTCGAACGGCTTCCACCACCATGGTGGTCTCCCGTTCACCCGAAAACAGAATGATCGGCAACCGCGGATACTCCTCTTTGAGTCGGATCGTGACGTCCACTCCGCTGCCCTTGGATAAGTCCAGGTCCATCAACACCAAGTGCGGTTCGTTTTCTCGACAGGCCATCAATACCGATTCGCCATCCCCACAATCAACAAATGAGATGGGACGGTTCATTTGCGAAAGGATTCGTTTCACCCCTTCACGAAACAACCGATGCCGATCAGCCACAACCATACGGATCACGTAAAGGCGGCGAGGGTCGTTTTCAGACGGCGGTGACTGCTGCAAAGCGGGAAGTGACAGGCGCTTGATCACCTTCTCACCTCTTCTACCAGCCATACAACGGAAAATTCCGTCGAATTTTCTGAATGAATGTCCAGTACTATTCTACCATTATTGACATGTGAAGGAAACCGTTTTTACAAAATGACTGTCTGAAAGCTCACGGCGACCATAGGAAGTACCCTTGGGGTATTTGCATCGTGGGCTGAAAGACAGTTTTGCCCGTGATCCTCTTCACCGGTATTGTTAGTACAAACAAGAAATGTTAGAATCTTCATCGAGCTGTGCTCATCCTGCTGGTAGTAGGATTTTGTACGTCATGGTAGGAGGTTCTGGCGGCGAAGACTCCCACCAGGTAAAACCATGAGAGTAAGTAAAGGAGAACCAGCGTACTGGTAATACCACGGGCACTTCCGTTGGTCGCAGGTACGCCGCCCAGGCGGGTACATACAGCGTTGCTGCAGAACTGCCTGGGACGGGGTGATGACACACCCCTGAACCTGGGCGTTGTCCAAAACGGAAACGGACTGCGGACGCTAACGACCCAGGAATCCCACGTCTTCAGACGTGTGGAGTGTCAAAATCCGTGTACATGAAAAAAACCGCCAAAAATGGCGGTGAAACTGTTGGCAAATGTGATTTTGGGAGCGAAGCCGCCTTTCCCGTCGCGACTCCGGCCAACCGGTTGCGAAGCTGTGGAGAGGAATCCAAGCCGATGGTGATAGCCGGATCCGCCTCCGACAAATTCGCTGGAAAAGCCACCTTTCCCTTCACACGATCTTTCGCATCACAAACCGGCTTCGCGACGCAGCACTTCGGCTTTGTCCGTACGTTCCCACGGCAAATCCAAGTCGTTGCGTCCGAAATGCCCGTAAGCCGCGGTTTGTTTGTAAATCGGACGACGCAGATCCAGCTGGCGGATAATGCCGGCCGGACGCAGATCAAAGTGTTTGCGTACCAAATCCACCAACACGGATTCGTCCACCCGTCCGGTACCGAACGTATCTACACGGATGGAAACCGGTTTGGCCACACCGATGGCATACGCCAGCTGCACTTCGCATTTGTCGGCCAATCCGGCAGCGACGATGTTTTTGGCCACGTAACGCGCCGCATAGGCACCGGAGCGGTCCACTTTGGTCGGATCTTTACCCGAGAAGGCGCCACCGCCGTGACGTGCATATCCGCCATAAGTGTCCACGATGATTTTCCGACCGGTCAGTCCGGCATCGCCCAACGGACCCCCGATCACGAAACGGCCCGTGGGATTGATGAAGTATTTCGTTTTGTCATCCAGCATCTCTTGCGGAACAACCGGCAAAATCACGTGTTGATGTACGTCTTTCTTGATTTGCTCCAATGTCACTTCCTCGGAGTGTTGGGTGGACACGACAATCGTATCAATCCGCACCGGCTTGTCGTCCTCGTACTCGACGGTAACTTGTGTTTTGCCGTCGGGGCGCAGATACGGCAAGGTGCCGTTCACCCGCACTTCGTGGAGACGACGGGCCAGTTTGTGGGCCAACGAAATCGGAAGCGGCATCAGTTCCGGCGTTTCATTGGTGGCGAAACCGAACATCAAACCTTGGTCACCGGCACCGATCGCTTCGATTTCCTCCTCAGTCATTTGACCTTCCCGTTTTTCCAACGCTTCATTAACCCCCGCCGCGATATCCGGGGACTGTTCGTCGATGGAGGTCAAAACGGCGCACGTTTCAGCATCGAAGCCGTATTTGGCACGCGTGTACCCGATTTCCTTGATGGTCTCCCGTACAATTTTGGGAATGTCCACATAACAGGTCGTGGAGATTTCACCCGAAACCAACACCAACCCCGTCGTGACGGAAGTTTCGCAAGCAACCCGTGCGTTGGGATCTTTGGCCAGAATCGCATCGAGAACGGCATCGGAAATTTGGTCGCAAATCTTGTCCGGATGACCGGCTGTCACCGATTCCGAAGTGAACAAACTGCGTTTCGGCATCGTCACGCTCCTCCTTTTCCTTCAAACGTAACCATAAAAAAAGACCTTTCCTCGAGGAAAGGCGCTTTGACTTCACCTTGAGGCATCCTCGAAAACGGCGGCAACACATCATGATCTATGAAGCTGTTGACCGTGCACAAACCGTTTCCATTCGGTCTGACCTATATCAATATATAGGATAGCGAAAACGGATGGGAAAGACAACCCTTCTTTTCCCTTTTTCGACAGGATTCGATTCTCAGCCGGGACGTTTCAACACCAATGAATAAGCACCTTCTCCCCTGTTTCCGGATGATTGGATACGAATGTAATAGTTCCCAATTTCCAGCATGCGTGTCACTTCAACCACCCGACGGGAATCGGACAGCCGTACCTGTTTCAACGCCCGCTTCCGGGAATCGTAGAGGATCATCTCCACATCTTCCCATCCCTTTGGGATTTGCAACCGAATGGTGTGACGGGATCGTTCCGTCACCTGAAACACGTACCAATCCAAATCGGCCGGCCCCGTCAGTCTTCCCGTCAGCGTTTCGTCCGGGAAGAGGAGCGTGGCTTGATCCGAGTTGTCGTTGGGTTCAAAGGCATCACTCATCTCGGGTTGATAGTGAATGAGCAGTTGATACGGTTCAACGATCGGATTGCCACCGTAATCCGACACCCGGACATAGAGAAAACCCTTGGGCGCATGGAGGCGAATCGTCTCCTCTTCGCCCTCCGCTTTGACATCGACACGGACTGTGTGCCAGCTTTCATCCTCCTGCACAAACAGAACAGGATCGGCGCGCGGCGTGACAACACCCAGGCGTACTTCCAGCGTGCCGGGACGGGGAATCTCCAGCTGATACCAATCCATGTCCCTTTGTTTGTGCCAGGTTCCCTTGATCGGCACCCAATCCGGCGTCAGTTTTACTTTCGTGGCATTCCATTGGTAGTCGTTGTTTTCATTGATGTCCGCCTGCGGTGAAAACGCATTGGCCAATGTATAGGAAACCGGCTTTTTCATGTCGGTCGCCCACACTTTCAGCCGGATCTGCCCACCGGGTACGGTCAGATACAACGGTTGAGAGGACAGATCGTATTCACCCGTCTGACCTGTTCGTTCCACTTCCACGCGAATGCGCATACGGGCATGCCGCTTGGCATCGCATGTCACCACCAGCGTGCCGGGGTGAAACAGATGAATTCTGTACCAATCCGCATCGGTTGAGGAATGGAGAGTCGCCTGGTAAACCTGATCCGTCGAGATGGGCATGGCCTGTTCGGCACGGTCGTTGGGCTCGAAAATGTCCGGTTCCGGTTTGGCGGTCATCGCACGATATACATCTATCGTGCCGAAACCGTACAGGGTATTCCAACGTTCTCCGCCCGACGGCCTGGCTGTTTGCCGGATCAAATTGCGAATCTGAGCGGGGGTGAAATACGGAAAGCGTTCCTTGACCAAAGCGGCCAATCCGGCCACTTGCGGAGCAGCAAACGACGTACCGGAGTCGTACCCGTATTTGCCGCCGGGAATCGCGGACCAGATATTTTCTCCCGGAGCCATGACGTCCAGCCCCGAACCCGAATTGGAAGTCATCGCGCGTTGACCTTGCGCATCCACGGAGCCGACGCCCAGGACGGTAGAAAACGCCGCAGGGTAATAGAGAGGATGATCATATAAAATGTCTCCATCATCGTTCAGACTGGCGTTTCCCGCAGCTCCGACGACCGTCACGCCTGCTTGCTCAGCCTCTTCGACCGCTTCCGCCATCGTCTCGGAATATGTCCAACTTCCCTGCGCCAACACGATCACATCGGCTTTCCGGCGAACGGCCTCACGAATCCCCTCTGCCGTGTGGTATACATCTCCGTCCTGTCCATCCTCCATCACTTTGATGGGCATGATATGCGCCGACCCGATCAACGGACTCTTTTTCCCGCCGACACTTCCCCAGACGGCGGCAATCACGCTCGCCACCCGCGTACCGTGACCCATGTGATCCTGCGGGGGTTGCGCCGGGTCACGCAGGTTGACGCCCGCCACCAGAAACGGGGCCAACATGGGATGATTCAAATCAACACCCGTATCGACGACGGCAACCGTCACACTGGAGATACGACCTTGCTTTTTCCATTTGGCAAGCAAAGGCCAGGCGGCTTCGGCACGAATCCGTTTCAGGTAGTATATACTGTTACCGCCCCGATGTTGCATCGACACCCGACTTTCCACCTTGAACTTGTGATTGGGGTGCAGATACTCCACACGCGGATCACCTGACCAACGGGATTCCCATTTTTCCTCGTCCACGTTGGGTTTCAGCCGAATCAGCATCGTCTGCCCTTTGTCCTTCGGGTCCAGCGACTCGTGAAGGATGTCCACTGTTTTCAAAAAGTCCGGGTCCGCCTCTTCTTTCCACTTAATCACCCACTCCCGGTGGAACACCGTTTTGGACGAGTCCTTTTCGTTCACTTGGTGCTCACGCGACGCCTGTCCGCAAGCGGCGGTGATCAGCAAAGCGAACAGACAAATCCAGGTGACCCAAACGACTTTTTTCATCGCCGCTCACCCACTCCATCTCAGACTGACCGGCCGCCGGAACCCACCGTATTTCCCGGCGACTGCGACTTTGGCATCATCAACGTTAGCTTATCACGACTCGGATCAATTGGCGACTATGAAACTTTTCTGCTGATTTCACCGTTATAAATAAGAGAAGTCGGGTTACATCAAGTGGATCGACTGTCCCGTACAAACCCTTCATTTTCCCAAAAATATTCGTTTTTTTCTACTTGATGGTCAGCCGGATCTGATGATAGTATGGTGAAAGACGTGAAAGGCTTTGCAAAGCGGGGAATACGATGGAACGGATCGAAAAAAGCAGGGTAACGAGAGTCAACAAAAAAAGAAGACGCAAATGGATATGGCGATCGATCGCCACATTGTTCGTCCTCATTCTGGTTATCGGTGCTTATTTCTTTTATCAAACGTGGGGCGTATTGGCCGGCACATACGAACCGCTTGCGCGTGACCACTCCAAAAAACGCGACAAGGCTGTATCGGTTGACAGCCCCGTCAACATTTTGCTGCTGGGTACCGACGTTCGAAAGGAAACTGAGAATTGGCGACCGGATGTGATTATCCTGGCGGCCGTCAACCCAAAAACACACTCGATCAAAGTGGTGAGCATCCCGCGGGATACCTATGTGGAAATCGCGAACACCAACGGCCACAGGGATAAAATCAACTCCGCCGCTTCATGGGCACGCGCCCGCAACGTCGGTCCCGTGCTGAACACCGTGGAAACCGTCGAAAACTTTCTCAATGTTCCCGTAGATTATTACGCCAAAGTCAACTTCAAAGGATTTATGGACGTCGTTGACGCACTGGGGGGAGTGGACGTCAACGTCAAATTCCCCTTTCATCAGGAGACATTCGGCGGCGAGGTCATCCGGTTCAACCCCGGTCCTCACCATCTGGACGGAGAAGAAGCGTTGGCTTACGTCCGGATGCGCAAGCAGGATCCGTTGGGCGATCAGGGACGGAACCTGCGCCAGCGCGAAGTGGTCACCCAGCTGATCGACAAGATCGTCAGCTTTGACAACATCACCAAAGTGAACTCGATTCTCAAATCGTTGGGTGAAAATGTCTCCACCAGCATTACGGTGGATGAAATGATCACCTTGCAAAAAATCTACCGGGACATACCCAAGAAAAACATCCAGACCATCAGCATCAAGGGCGAAAACAAACGCCTGAAATACTGGTACTTCTTCGTCAGCAAAAAAGAACGGCAGCGAATCAGTGACATCCTGCGCAAACAGCTGGAACTGAAACCCGAAAAAATTCCCGGACCTGACCTGACTGAAGGCATCCTTGACGATTCATCCGAAGGGGACGGGCAGGACGATGGTTCGTTGGGTAACGGTAACGGTGACGGTATCGATTCATACGATCAAAGCGGGGGTTCCGACTACTAAGTCGGCCCTCTTTTTTTTGGGTCCCGGATCATGCCGGGCAGACGGAGTGAACCAGATCGGGGATGTTTGATCATCTTGCCGAGCGGGAGCAGCCGGTTCTCCCGTCTGATCCACCAACGTCCCGACGCGTCCCCAAACGACGTGTGGACCCGTTTCCACGACGGTAAATGGGATACGATCATATTGCCCATGATCACACTTTCTTTATAAAGGGACGGCATGACAAACCATATACGCATGCACGTTCATTCCTTTTCACTGGTATTGAGTGGATTTGTTTATTAGGATAGAGGATATCGGAATATGCGGCTACCCTTTCGACAAAGGTTTTCAAAACATCGGCTCATCCCTGCCGCATGCGGATGATTGTAGGTTGATGACAGGAAGGTGAAGCAGATGGAAACCCGTTACCGAACCGTGAAGGGATATGGCGAAACAGAAATCGTAATCCAAAAATCGCGGTTTATCACCCGCGTCAACCGTGTTGCCAACGAGCAGGAGGCAGCCACATTTGTGGAGGAAATCAGCAAAAAGCACTGGGATGCAACCCACAACTGCTACGCCTACGTCACCCGCGGCACCCAAGTGCAAAAATCGTCGGACGACGGTGAACCGGCAGGAACGGCCGGTCGACCCATCTTGGAAGTGATCCGAAATCGAGACTTGCATGATACGGTTATCGTGGTCACCCGTTATTTTGGGGGGATCAAGCTGGGGGCTTCCGGCCTGATACGCGCATACAGCCAATGCGCCGCAGCCGGCATCGACACCGCCGGGGAAGTGGAACGCATTTTGCACAAAAAAATGTCGATTACGACGGATTACTCGTTCGTCGGCAAAATGGAACATGAACTGCGTACCCACGGATTCGACATGGAGCCGCCGGAGTTTACCGATCAAGTAACCTGGCACCTCTGGATACCGCTCGGAGAAGAAGCCGAGGTTACAAAATGGGTGACTGAACTGACCAACGGGAGGGCCTCCATTACCGAAGGGGAAACGATGTTCCGGGAAAAAGAAGTAAATCCCTAGGGTGCGTCCACATCCCATCCGGTAAATGTTTTCCATCGGGAAAGCGATGCGCCCAATATGAACAGGAAAAAAGCCCCATGCTAATGCGTGGGGCTGAGGTTATTGACAAACTCCGTTGGCGTGCCGCTCCGTAGCGGCAGCCAGAGTCGCTCGACGGGAAATTCGGACCCAATACCTAAAAGAGGGTGGCCGTTTTCCCACGAGCGACCTTTGAGCGCAGCGATTCAGGAGCGAGAGGGAAAACGGTGCACCCGGAATTGGGAGTGGTTCAACACTTTGTCAGCAGTCTGAGCCCCACGTTGATGCGTGGGGCTTTTTGTCAAAACGCCGGAACGACGGCGCCTTTGTATTTTTGCTCGATGAATTTCTTCACTTCCGGGGAAGTGAGCGCTTTGGCCAGCTTTTGGATGGCCGGTTTCTTTTCATTGCCCGCCTTGACCGCCAGTACATTGACGTAGGGGGAATTTTTGTCCTCGATAAAGAGTGAGTCCTTCACCGGATTCAAGTTGGCTTGCAACGCATAGTTGGTGTTGATGATCGCCACATCCACCTGATCCAGCACCCGCGGCAGGATCGCCGGCTCCAGCGGCTTGAACTTCAGGTTTTTCGGATTGGATTTGATGTTGTTGAGCGTTTTGTCACCTTGACGGTTATCCAGTTTGATCAGGCCTTGCTGATCCAAGAGTAACAGCACCCGTGTCATTTCGCTGGTGGCATTGGGCAGAGCGACGGTCGCACCATTGGGGATCTGCGATTTGGATTTGTATTTTTTGGAATAGGCGCCCATCGGTTCGATGTGTACACCCACCACTTTGACCAAATGCCAACCCTGCTCTTTGTTGGAGGCTTCCATCCAGGGGATATGTTGGAAATAGTTGGCGTCCAACTCCCCTTCCTCCACCGATTTGTTGGGAAGGACATAGTCTTGGAACACACGCACTTCCAAATGGACGCCCTGTTTTTCCAAGATCGGTTTGACATGGTTCAAAATCTCGGCATGGGGAACTTGCGTCGCCCCTACACGTATGGTTGCTTCATCCTTCTTGCCTGCACCGCAAGCGGTCGTCGCCAACATCATGACCAGTGCGAGCAGACCGATCAACCATTTTTTCATCATCGCACCCTCCTCGTGCATGGATTTTGGTGAACCTTTTTCCCTTTCGTCTCTTGAATTGCTGGACCCAAAGACCGATCACGGGGAAAAGGCCACCCTGCTTTTTGCAGTTCCTGTATCTTATCGTTTATCGACGCGTCGGGCCAGCCAGTCGCCGCACCATTGTACCAGCTGAACAAATATGACGAGCAACAGGCCACACGCGTACAGCATCTGATCGTTGAACGATTGGAACCCAAAGCGGTATGCCGCGTCACCCAATCCGCCGCCACCCACGATGCCCGCCATCGCCGAGAAGCTGATCAGGGCCACACAGGTGACGGTCAACCCGGAGATGATTGCCGGTTTGGCTTCCGGCAGGAGCACCATGCGGACGATCTGCATCCGGGTAGCCCCCATCGCTTGGGCGGCTTCAATCACTCCCCGGTCGATCTCCCGGATGGCGGTTTCCACCATTCGGGCGTAGAAGGGGGCCGCTCCCGCGATCAGAGGAATCGTGGCCGCCGTCGGACCAAGCGTGGTGCCGACCAACAGCTTGGACAGCGGGAACAGAAAGAGAACCAGTACAATGAACGGCACCGCCCGGAACAGGTTGACGATCAGGCCCAAGATCCGCTGGATCACAACGTTTTCCCACAGGTGTCCCTTATCCGTGATCACGAGGAGCACCCCCAACGGAATGCCGATCACGGCCGAGAAAAACGTGGAGATGGCCACCATGTACAGCGTTTCCCCGGTCGCTTGCCACAAAAGGGTGGTGTCCAGTTGATCAAACATACGGGATCACCTCCGAACTGCCCTCAAATTCCCGGATCGCCTCCACTGCATCCCGGACTTGGTCCCCTTCTCCGCTCACCCGCAAGGTGATCGTTCCGTCGTTTTCCTCATGGTCAGGCAAGATCGTCACTGTCACGCCTCGTTTTACCCAATCGGCCAAGCGGGACCAGATGCGATCCAAATCATTTGACCGCACCTGGATCAAAGCGGCATGCTCTTTTGAAGCTTCCAGTTCTTCAGTGTGATAGGACTGTACGAATTGTCGGGTAACCGGGTGTTTCGGTTGCCGGAACAGCGTATCCACCTCACCCAGTTCCACCACTTTTCCGGCTTCCATGACGGCCATGCGGTGGCACAGCCGTTTGACCACACTCATTTCATGCGTGATGATCACCATCGTAATGCCGGTGTCCCGGTGGATCTCCTTCAACAATTGCAAAATGGAAGCTGTCGTCTCCGGGTCCAGTGCCGATGTCGCCTCATCACAAAGCAAGACGCTCGGATCATTGGCCAACGCCCGTGCGATGCCGACACGCTGTTTCTGTCCCCCGGACAGTTGGGCGGGATACGCGTTTGCCCGATGGGCAAGACCCACCCGTTCCAGCAAGGCATCCACTTTTTCCCGGATTTCCTTTTTCGATTTGCCCGCCAGCTCCAAGGGGAAGGCCACATTTTCCCACACGGTGCGGGACCATAGCAAGTGGAAATGCTGAAAAATCATGCCGATTTTCTTTCGCGCTTCGCGCAACTCCCGCTCGCTGCTTTCGGAAATGGAAATGCCATCCACCGTGACACTGCCCGAAGTGGGTTTTTCCAATCCGTTGAGCAGTCGAAGCAATGTGCTTTTCCCCGCTCCGCTGTGACCGACGATCCCGAAAATTTCTCCGCGTTCGATGCGGAGATTGATATCCTGTAACGCGACCACATCCTCGCCTTTCGAGGAAGGGTACACTTTGTTCACTTGGTCGAGTACAATCATCGCGTTCACCACCTGTCTGTAAGAAAAGATCCCTTTCTGCCAGAGCAGAAAGGGATCTTATTTATCATAAAATCGCCTCTCTCATCTGCCAGAACCGATGGGCTCTGCAGGAATTGGCACCATTTCCGCGTGCATACCGCGGACGGTTGCCGGGTTTCATCGGGCCAGTCCCTCCACCTCTCTTGATAAGAGCGCGCAACATCGTCGTATCAAGTTGTCAGATTACATCCTACCACGACAACGTTCGCGATGTCAACGACATTCTTCTTTCCCATAATATACAAATTTTTTTGATGAATGATGACGGTAGATTACCATGAGATTACATTTCGTTTACAAATGGCCAAAAACCCACTACGGCGACGGACATTCGCGTATAATAAAGACAATCAAGGACACGAACAACGGAGGTGCCCGACATGAGCACGGTTGTCGGCAAATCGTTTTGGATCGGCCTGATCAATGCGACCGGTTTAAGCCTCCCGTTTTGGCTTCTCCTGTATATGGCCCTTCGGCTGACCTTTTAATGGGGGATTGCCACAGCCGGAGCTTCATGTGTCGGGAAAGCTTGTGATACAAATGAACAGAAACGGGAAAAAACGGATTACCCTCGGGGCAATCCGTTTTGTCTTGGCACAGCGAATCAACGGGCACCGTTACCGGTCAGCACCACCCATACCGTACGCAGCAGAATGCGCATATCCAGCGCGAACGATTGCCGTTTGATGTAGTACATATCCAATTCGAATTTCTCTTTCGGTGTCATGTCATAACCACCGTTCACCTGTGCCCATCCGGTCAAACCCGGTTTCACCAACAGGCGATTTTTGAATCCGGGAATCTCTGCGGCAAATTTCTCGGTGAACATCGGTCTTTCCGGCCGCGGGCCGATCAAACTCATGTCCCCTTTCAAGACACTGATCAGCTGCGGAATTTCATCGATCCGCGTCTTGCGGATAAACCGTCCTACGCGGGTCACTCGGGGATCGTTTTTGGATGCCCATTGCGGACCGTTTTTCTCCGCGTCCACCCGCATGGAGCGCAGTTTGACGATATAGAAGGGTTTCCCGTGCAAGCCGACGCGTTCCTGTTTGTAGAAGACGGGACCTTTTGATTCCAATTTGATCGCAATCGCGGTCAACACCAATACCGGCAAGGTCAGAATCAAGAAAGTAACGGAAAAAATGATTTCAAATACCCGTTTGGCAATCGGGTACCAGCCCGAAGGCGGTTGGTAAACGCCTTCCGAGTACAAGTGCGCGTCCCCTTCAAACACTGCTTTCGATCGCATCCGCAAACCACTCCTGCTTAATATAATTGCCACAAATCCTTCCCGAATCGAGCCGCTCATCCGGCGGCCCACACCTGCGAACCTGTCTGCTTCGTGGTTTGACCGTTCCGTACTCCAGATAACTCGTAACCAGTATACTGTGTTTGCCGTTCGGTGACAACAGTTGAAAAACTCCGCAGGATGGAGGAATCACGAGATCCTTCTATATAATGAGACGTGTTTTGTTACAAAAACGTTTCACGTTTTTTACGGCCATATTTCAATCATCCGGTAATCCGTTCGCGATAATAGCTCAATGTTTTCCGCAAGCCCACGGAAAGCTCCGTCTCCGGGCGCCAGTTCAGCATCTCCATCGCACGCCGGTTGTCGAAGTAACTATGCTTAATATCTCCCGGACGGTCTGGCGCATGATGGATTTCCATTTTTTGTCCACTCACTTCCTCAAACAGGGCGATCAGCTCATTGATGGACGTCTTTTGACCGGTTCCGATATTCAAAATCTGTCCGTCCCCGTTGATCAGCGCCGCCACATTGGCGCGCGCCACATCCTCCACGTAAATGTAATCGCGTGTCTGTTCGCCATCACCGAAAACTGTGATCGGTTCACCTTTGAGTACCTTTTCGATGAAAATGGAGATGACGCCGCCTTCCCCGCGGGGATCTTGACGGATGCCGTAAACGTTGGCGTATCGAAGCACTGTGTAAGCCAACCCGTGCAGCTGGGCATACACTTGCAAATAATGTTCCGGTGTATGTTTGGAAATACCGTAACCGGAAAGCGGTGCAACCGGATGCTTCTCGTCGATCGGCAAATATTCGGGATTCCCGTACACGGCCGCAGATGAGGCGTACACTACCTTGCGCACACCGGCATTACGGCACGCTTCCAGCAAATTGAGCGTCCCGATGATGTTGGTCCTGGCATCGTGCAACGGATCCTGTACGGACGTGGGTACGTCGATCTGTGCGGCCTGATGAATCACCACTTCGGGTCGCGTTTCGGCGACAACGTCAGACAAACGATGATCGGTGATGTCCATACGGTAAAATGTCACTTCGGGTCTGAGATGCGTTTCCTGTCCCGTGCTGAGATTATCCACCACGATGACGTCATCACCGCGTTCCAACAAAAGATCCACGATGTGGGACCCGATGAACCCTGCTCCTCCCGTAACCAACACTTTCATGTTATTACTCCTCTCTATACTGTCGACGGCATCGCCACGGAAAATCCGAAGCAAAATGCCCGCTCTGAACAAGTCCGGACTCTTGCATGTTATGCGAAACAGGCGCGATACAGGACGCCTGTGACCGTTTTGGGTATCCTTTGCAACCGAAATATTACACCAATGTTACACATCCTTTTTTGATTGTACACGTTCCGAGCCATATTATCCACTCCGTTTTGGCAGACGGCACAAAATGTCCAAAGATTATGTCTCAAAACCATCCCCAATGAAAAAAACGACCGGCTTCGAATGAAGCCGGTGACCGTTGACAAAATTGAACCCATTTTCATTTCGGGTGCGCCGTTTTCCCTCTCGCTCCTGTATCGCACAAGGTCGTCGCAGGAAAACAGATCCTCCTTCAGGGGAGCAGATTCAAATTCCCCGTCGAGAGCGGAGTCTCAGACGGAAAATCGGTTCCCGCGGACTTGATCATCCACCCGGCCGACTTCGGATGAAGCCGGCCGTATTGTTTCAATCGTGAAGACGAACGGAAACATATTTGGTTTCGAGGAATTCCTCCAGTCCGTACTTGCCGCCTTCCCGTCCGATGCCGGATTCCTTCATGCCGCCAAACGGCGCTTGTACGGTGGAGGGAAGGCCATCATTGATGCCGACAATCCCGTACTCCAGCCGCTCCGAAACGCGGATGGCCCTGGCCAGATCGCGCGTGTACAGGTAAGCGGCCAAACCGTAGGGTGTATCGTTGGCGCGTCGGATCGCCTCTTCTTCATCGCGGAAAACGGCAATCGGCGCGACGGGACCGAATGTTTCTTCCCTTTGGACAAGCATTTCATCCGTGACACCAACCAGTACGGTCGGCTCAAAGAAGTGGACGTCTCCCTCACTGCGGCGGCGTCCGCCGGTCAAGATACGGGCGCCTTTTTCCACGGCGTCCCGGACGTGACGTTCCGCTTTTTCCGCCGCTTGTCCGTCGATGAGCGGACCGATGTCAACACCCGCTTCCATCCCGTTGCCCATACGGAGTTGTTTCACTTGTTCAGCCAGGATCCCGGCGAACGCATCAGATATCTTCTCATGGACATAAATCCGGTTGGTGCAGACACACGTTTGCCCCGCATTGCGGAACTTGCTGATGAGTACTTCCCGTGCCGCCTTCTCCAGGTCGGCATCCTCAAACACGAGAAACGGAGCATGTCCGCCCAATTCCAGACTTACCTTTTTCACAGTATCGGCCGCTTGCCGCATGATCAACTTGCCCACTTCCGTGGACCCGGTAAACGTCACCTTGCGCACTCGTTCATCCCGGAGCAGAATCTCGCCGATGGTCCGCGGATCGGTTCCGGTTACCACGTTGACAACACCCGCAGGAATCCCCGCTTCCCGGCATAATTCCGCCAACCGGAGCGCTGTCAAAGGTGTCTGTTCCGCCGGCTTGACGATCACAGTGCATCCCGCCGCCAACGCCGGGGCGATCTTGCGGGTGATCATGGCCGCCGGGAAATTCCAGGGCGTGATGGCGGCTACGACACCGACCGGTTGTCGCAGGACAAAAATTCGCTTGTCCGGATGTGTGGCCGGGATGGTGTCACCGTAGATCCGCTTGGCCTCTTCGGCATACCATTCAAAAAAGTTGGCCGCGTATTGCACTTCTCCTTTGGCTTCCGGCAACGGCTTTCCCTGTTCAGTGGTCATCAGCTCGGCCAGCTCATCCTGATGCGCCATGATCAACTCATACACCTTGCGCAAATATGCAGCCCGATCCCATGCGGTACGGGCGGACCAATCGGGAAACGCACGGTGAGCAGCCTCTACGGCACGCCGTACATCCTCGGCTGTCGCATCGGCCACTTCCCCCACCATTTCTCCGGTGGCGGGGTTGGTGACCGCAAACGTGCGTCCATTCCCCGAGGAGACCCACTCTCCATTGATATAGAGTTGATATTGCAACATCCGTTCCAAGCTCCTTTCCCATTGATGCATGAGAATTCCCGCCATATTCTTCAGCGGCCTGCAGGCAAATTCCTCCCTGCAGACCAAACCGAACAAACAGGCCCGGGAAATGTCTTATCGTCCCAACGTTTGCTCGCTCCACCTCAGCCTGCCGGGGAGCAAATCATGGTCCGAACCGGGGAACCCCCGTATGCCTCACTTAGAGAATGTGGGGTTCCTGTGACCCGGTCTCGGCTGTCGGATTCATGTTTTGTTGCCCACCTGGAAAGCAATGTCCCCCCTTACATGCGGCACGCATTTTGATCCGGAAAATCTCCGGTTACGGTTGGGCATGATTGACGGGATTCACCTCTGTTTTTGATCGGATCAGCGGAAGCCGCGTTCCGTTATCCAAAACACGGCCGTCCGTGATGTTCATCCACCGGTTTACCCCGTCCGCTTTTCAGATCAAATTTCCGATATCTCCGGATTGCAAAGGAATTTCCTTCTCCATTCCTTGCATGGTGTGTTTTTCCTTCGATAAAATATAATAACAAAAAATTGGTTCGCCACATCAATCGGAGAGTGAGGAATGGCCTTGATCAGTCGAATGGAACGACACCGAAAAAGACGCCGCTGGTGGAAATGGTTCTGGTTCGTCATGTTGATCTTGGCCGGTGTCGTGGGCTATTACGCTTACGAAATCTGGTCAGCGGCCAACAAAGCGTACGATCCGCGGGAAAAATCGGCCAAGCGGTCACACGAGGTTGACATTCATAAAGATCCCTTCTCCGTCTTGCTGATGGGAGTCGACGAACGGGAAGGCGATGTCGGCCGTGCCGACACATTGGTTCTGGTCACGGTGAATCCGGGACAAAAACAAGCCTGGATGATGAACATTCCCCGTGATACATATGTCTCCATCCCCGGAAACGGAAAGGACAAAATCAATCATGCCTATGCACGTGGGGGAAGTGAACTGACGATTGAGACAGTGGAGCAATTTTTGGATATCCCTGTCGACTACTATGTGAAAGTGAACATGCTGGGATTCGAAAAAATCGTGGATGAATTGGGCGGAGTGGAGGTTCGGGTTCCGTTTGATTTCACGTATAACGGATACACGTTCCACCAGGGAACCATGACCATGAACGGAAAAGAAGCGCTGGCCTTCACCCGTATGCGAAAAGCGGACCCCAGAGGAGATTTTGGGAGAAACGAACGGCAACAACTCGTCATCAAAGCGATTTTGAACAAAAGCACCTCGTTTGGCTCCATCACCCGACTGGACAATGTGTTTCAGCACCTCGGGGAAAATGTGAAAACGGATATGTCCCCCCTGCAACTGCTCACGTTTCAACAAATCTATCGTTCAATCGACCAAATGCACACCCATCACCTGAGCGGAAATAACACCTACATCGATGGGGTATACTACTACGTTGTGGACAAAGAGGAGCGCAACCGGGTGAAACGCCTGCTTCGGCAACACTTGGAGCTGGCCGGTGACAATCACGAATCAACCCTGATGCCGTGATGGGCTCGACGGGATTCCTTCTCTTGCCACCTTCTGCGTCGGGCGGTCTGACACATCATGAGGCAGCAGTGCTTCCCGAGTAAACGGCACGCCACGCCCTGCTGCGCGAAAAACCGGGAGAGTAAAAGGCCCAAAGCATGATGTGCCACGTTTTTCCCGTTCACCGGTTCGGAAAGTCAAAAAAGAAAACCGGCCGGTGTTGATTCCGACCGGTTTCCGTCGTTTAGACTTTTTTCACCAATGCACAGAGACGCTGGTAAAACTGCTTGGCCAGTTTTCTTCGATCGCCTTCACGGTCGATGTAGCGACGACCGTTTTCTGCGATCTGTTCCAGTTTCTCACGGGAAAAGCTGCGCACTTGCGCCAGCGCTTTGGCCAAGCCCTCGGGATCTTCCGCCCCGCTGAACAACCCTACCTCATTTTTCTCCACGATTTCGCGCACTTCGCCGTCCACCGTGGTCACGATCGGTTTGCCGACAAACGTGTAGTCGAACAGCTTGTTGGGACGTGCCCCGCGGAAAATGTCGTTGTCCGCGAGCGAGATGATGCCACAATCCGCTGCAGCGATATAATCGAAGATCTCCGATTTGGGTACGGGGTCCAACAGATGGACGTTATCCAACTGTTCCTCTTCCTTGATTCGCTTCAATTTCTCCTTCTCCGGGCCGTCCCCGATCAACACGATGGAAATGCCGGGTTCCAGATGGCGTCCCGCCTTAACCACGTATTCCAGTGCGTTGGCCGGACCGTGCGCCCCCGAGTAGATGGCGACGAAATGATCCTCCGGCACCCCCATCTTCTTTCGGATTTCGCTTCTGCGGGACGGATCGGGTTCCCACGATCCCACCACGATCCCGTTGGGGATCAGCTCGATCTTGGCCGGATCAATGCCTTTGTCCGCGATAAACTTCCGCTGGTGTTCCGTCAACACAACGATATGATCAGCATGACGATACAAAAATGATTCCATCCACGTGAGCAGACGGACCACACGCGGATTTTTCAGCCCGCCCATCATGATCAACGAGTCCGGCCACAAATCGCGCACTTCCAGTACAAACGGGACACGCTTCACCTTGCTCAGCATCCATCCTGCAAATGCCGTAAACAAATGCGGCGAAGAAGCCACGATCACATCCGGGCGCCGTTTGAACAATCCCGTGAGGAAAAAGAGTGCGGCAAAGCTGCCCATATTCAGGATCCGACGCACGTCATTCGTCTTGTGCGGAAACGACCACAACCACTGAAAATGGAGACCGGGAACATGCGGAATGGCCCGTTTTTCCTCTGGCGTGATAAACGTACGGCGCGGATGAACAAAACGGGATAACCACAAGGTGACCTCTGCTCCGTCTCCGATCGCCCATTCTCGTGCCAGCTCATAATGCCGGGTAATCCCGGCAATGTTCGGCGGTACTGCGTAGTGGTTCGCCAACCAGATTCGCACTGCCTCTCACTTCCTTAAGCAAGCTCCTGATACAGTTGCAACAGTTTTTGCTCTTCCACTTGCCAGTTGTATACTTCCTCGTGCGCCCGCCGACCGTTTTCTCCCATCTCCCGTCGTTTCGCCTCATCCGACAGGAGCGTCGCCACTTTTTCCGCCATTTCTTCGGGATTGAGCGGATTGACCAGATATCCGCACCGGCTGCCCTCCACAATCTCCCGCCATAGCGGAAAATCGGTGGCGATCACCGGCAGTCCGGCGGCCATGTACTCAAACATTTTAATCGGCAGGGATTCACGGTAGTTTTCCACCGGATGGAGGCAAACCAGCCCCACCTTCCCTTTCATCAGCCACTGCTGCACTTCCTCAAACGGAATGCGACCGTGCAGGTACACCCGTTTGGCGGCCAGCGACTCGCGATCCTGATCTTCCGGCGCGATGTGCTGAAGCGGTCCGATCAGGTGCAGTTCGGCGTTCAGCTCTTTCGGCAGGTGATCCATCATCGCGATCATCTCGCGGTATCCTCTGAGATAGGAGATGCCACCCACATACAGCACCCGGTTGACACCGTCTTCCTCTGCGCTCCGCTCCAAACGCGGCAGCGGCAACGGGTAGTTTTTAATCACCTGGACGCGGCGGACCCCCGCACCCGCAAACTTGTCTCGGATCGACTCCGTTGCCGTCACCACGGCGGGCAGACGACGGGCCAATCCTTTTTCCACCTTGTGCACCACCCGTGAGACGATGCCACGGATCTTCGCCGGAATCCAGGGCTTGGTGTGGATCTGTTTGGGCAGATCCTCATGAGCGTCGTAAATGACGGGAACCCCCGTCAGCCAATGGATCAGCGCTCCCCATGGCAACAGTTCGGGGTCGTGAAAATGATACAAATCGGCCCGGCTTCTCATCGCCCGCCGAAACAACGTCCACCCGGCCGCCAGCCGGTGGAGTTTGCTCTTGTGCGGCGGAATCCCTTTGATGCGAACTCCTTGTTCCGTACGCTCCTCAAAATCGGCAATCGCATGAAGTTCCACGTCATACCCCGCCCGGGCAAGCGATACCGCCTGTTTGTGAAAGATGCGGGAATCGTTGTACCCGTGCACGGAGCTGAAAATCATCACCTTTTTGGCCATCGACATCCCCTCTCGGCCTAAAAACCCGCATTCATGCGGCTCTCCGGAAAAGATTGTCCTTCCTGCCGGGTAACGGTTGTATCCGGGTAACTTTTTTCCCAATCGCTATTGTGACATCCGCGTCGGAAGGTTACTCTCCGGAAACAGGTCACCTTTCTTCGTTCACGATGTCGACCCACAATCGGGGTCAGCTGTTGACGGCGGTCGCTTCCGGCTCCCGTTCGGCCTTTTTCCGTTGATGTTCACCGAGCACGACCACAGCCAACGCCACCCCGTAGGAAATCCACATCGGGGTGAAATGGATGCAGCTGCTGGGTGCCACCCCGCCGATAAAGAAGCCGGTCAGCGACAACAGGCTGGACAACGCTCCCCAACGGATGAGCGGTGATACATGGGGAGAACGTTTGATGCTGGCCAACCGCCACAACCGACGCAACAGGCCGAAATAGAGCACCATATACATAACGAAAATCAATACGCCGAAGTCGACGAGCACTTCCGCCCACCAGTTGTGAATGTTGACTTTGTTGATGCCTTTGCCCAAATTGGTTTCATTGTGGGCTTCCACATTGCCGGCTCCGACGCCCATATAATTGCTTTCCTGCAGGTAGTGCAGTCCGTACAGCAGGAGGTTTTTGCGCACGGTGATGCTGGTGCCGCCCGTTCCTTCCCCTGCTTCGATACCTTCCTGATCGGCCGGGACCTTCCAATCTCCCTTCAGATCGAGGAAGATGCCGAATGTGCTGGCCAATTTGGCCCGCGCGCTGTTCTTTCCTCCGGCGATCAAGGTGGCGTTCAACAGCCCGACGATCAGGACAATGGAGAGAAATACGCCCAATCCCCGCAGGAAGTTTTTCTTCAGCTTTTCCCGGTCCACCGTGAACGGTAACGAGACGGCCCACATCAACAGGATGAGCGGCAAGGCCATCATCGTGTTGGAACGGGAGCCGGTCGCCAACAGGCAATACAAGGCGAAAATGACAGTGATATACGTCAGCACCTTGGTACGGCGGGTCGACTTGAACATGTACAGCGCCGTCCCGATAAACGGCAGGGCCAGCGTAATCGCCGTGGCCAGATCGTTTTGGTTTTTAAAAACGGAAGTGATGTTGGGCGCGTCACTCAACCAATAACGGGAAGACGGCAAATGGAAAAAGGTGATCGATTCAAAAAAACCGAAGGCCACAATGGCGAAAAACACCCAAAACAGCGTGCGCATCGTCTGCCAGAACTGCTTCTCCTTCTTGGCGAAGAAGGGGAACGACAAACAGAGAAGCGTCATCATCGACAGGAACGTGAGATACTTGATCCCTTTTTCGAGGTCGATCACCCATGTCAGGGAAATGGCGGCATAGGCCACCCAAAAGGCGAAAAACGCCCAGTACCAGCGAATGCGGTACATATGGGAGGCTTCAATGCTTTTGTCGTTGACCCAGCGCAAGATCAACGCCACCGCCAGGGCAAAGAAAGCGACGCGGAAAAACGTCAGCTTGAATACAACGAGCTTGACCCCCAACGTGGGGCCGAGCAAAGCAAACGCGATCATCGCGTAAAACAGCTTTTCCAGCCACTGTTGTCTCGGTAACATCAGTGAACTCAACATCCTCACCTTTTCTGTCCGATTTTGGGCATCATCCGGAACAAGACAGGCAACGAACGCAGCCGGAATACGCCCGTGATGAAGACCGCCGCGATATTGACCAGTGTCGCGACCACATAATACACCCATTTGTCTTGCCAATCATGCACTTGAATCCAAGTGATCCCGATCATCGTCACCAGGTACACCGCCAAAAACGCCAACATGGACGGCATGCGAAAAGCAACCGGATATACCTGTTGTGCTTTGCGATGAATCAGCAGGACGACGAACAGATACGTGACGACGGTCATCGCTGCCGTTCCCCAGTTGCCGTACAACGGAACAAGGATGAAATTACCGATGAAGTACAAAACTGCGGCCATGATGAAGACCTGTGAAATCGTGCGCGTTTTCTTCTGGATCAGCAAACCGACACCGACGATTAAGTGCAGGGTGTTGAGCACCGTACCGAACGACAACATCCAAACATAGGGGTAAGCGGACCAGTATTCGGGTTTCCCCGTCGTCCATTGGATCAGGGGCTGGATGATGAATTCCAATCCCAAAATGAAGAAGGCACCGACAACCAAAAACGCCCTGGCTACAAAGCTGTAAATGCGGGGTGCATCCTCCCTTTCCTTGATGGACATCGCAAACGGGCGCCACGCCAACTGGAACGCGGATGTCACCAATGCCACCATCGTGGCGAAGCGGAACGCAACCCCGTAGATCCCGGCCTCACTTTCCGACACCATATGGTAGATCATGGGCCGGCTCATCGCATTCATCACCCAAAACGCCAGCATGGTCGGCAACAACGGAGCCCCGTAACGCAGCAAGTTGACCAAGTGCTTTTTCTTTACGCGCCAAGTGAATTCCCGGCGAAAGAGAAAAACGAGAATGGCCGCCACTGCAAGTTGCCCCACCAACTGGCCGACAAAGATACCGCGTACACCGCCTTTGCCGTAGACCAAGAAGATCATGCTGAGCAGGTTGGAACCGATCACGTAACTCATGCTCATGATGTTGAACAGCCATACGCGCCGGTTATACCGGGCCAGCGCCAGCGTATGCTGGATGACGATCGCGCCCACCGTCGCAGCGATCGCAATCGCCATGACATCCGCGTACGGCTTGTTGTAGAGCAAACGGCTGAGCGGATCGCCGAACAACAGGGTGACGAGCAGGAACAAAGCACAGATCCCGCTGCTGAACAGCACGGTTGCGGTAAAGTAGCTCCTTTTTTCCTGCTCATCCTTGGCATCGAAGTAATAAAACGCCAAGGCGGCGTCCATACCCAACACGCTCAGGTACGTGACCACCAATGTCAGAGTGTTGGTGAGATCCCAGTCCCCATACTGCGCGGAATGCAAATGCCGCGTCATGATCGGGAGCAACAGGAATGCCACCATTTTGTTTCCCATAGTGGCGATGGCGAACGAAGCGGAATCGGAGAAGAGCTGTTTCAGCTTGTTTCGCATGGTTTACACCTAGATTCTCTCTCTTATTCTTGGTTTTCCAGCTTCTCACGGTCGGGAACGTCCCGCAACGGTTTGGCCGGAACGCCGACGTACAGTTTTGCCGGTTCGGTGTCACGGTGGATCAGCGCGCCCGCCGCGACGAAACTCTCTTCTGCCACGGTGACGCCGGGGAGCAAGATGGAACCGCCGCCGACACGGGCACCGCGTTTGACGTACGGTCCTTTGACGAACTTGAACCGTTCCTTGGTCCGGCCCATGAAATTGTCGTTGGTCGTGGTCACCGTCGGTGCGATGAACACATGGTCCTCCAAAGTGGTGTAAGCGGTGATATAGGCGTTGGTTTGAATCTTGGTATATTCGCCGATCTTCACCTGGTTTTCCACGGCCACACCCCGGCCGATGACGACATTCCGTCCGATCTCGCATTTCTCGCGTACGGACGCCAAGTCGCCGATCATGACCTCATCCCCAAAGATGCTGCCGCGATACAACACCACATTGGCTCCGATGTTGCATCCATCGCCCAAGCGGAGCGGCGGCAATTCCGCGTCCACCTTTACCGTACTGGTCTTGGCCGGTTTGGGCCAACGGCCGATCACACTGTTGTCGGCGATGGAGACATTGTTCCCCACAACGGTGCCGGCGTGAATGGTCACATTGTTGCCGATCACCACATTGTCGCCAATCACAACGTCTTCTTCGATGACCGAAAAATGGCCGATTTTCACGTTGTCGCCCAGTTGAACGGAATCGTGAATATAATGGTTCATGGCGTTCCCCTCATAATTTTTCATAGTCCGCACGAATCTCTTTCACGTCTTTCAACGCATTGCGCGTATCGAAGATGACTTTCGCCTTGTCGGCGATCATCTGATAATCGTAAACGCTGTGATCCGTTGTGATCAGTACGAGATCCGCCTGTTCCACCAATTCCGGTGTCAGTTCCTCGCTCTTGTATTCCTTGCCGTTCAGCGTGAACGTCGGCACGTGCGGCTCGTTGATCTTCAGGTTGGCACCATTTTTCTCCATCAGCTGGATAATATCCAGCACCGGGGAATCACGCAGGTCGTCGATGTCTTTCTTGTAAGCCACACCCAGGATCAGCACTTTGGCTCCGTTGAGCGCCTTGCCGTATCGGTTGAGAATCTTCATGCTGCGCTCCACCACGAATTCGGGCATGTAGTTGTTGATCTCGCCGGCCAGCTCGATCAAGCGGGTGTGGTACTTGTATTCCCGCGCTTTCCAAGTCAGGTAAAACGGGTCGATCGGAATGCAGTGCCCGCCGAGACCCGGTCCCGGATAGAAAGCCATAAACCCGTACGGCTTCGTTTTGGCCGCATCGATCACTTCCCAAATATCAATGCCCATCCGGTTGCACAAAATGGCCATCTCGTTGGCCAAGGCGATGTTGATGTGACGGAAGGTGTTTTCCAAGATTTTTTCCATCTCCGCCACCCGCGGGCTGGACACCTCGTGCACTTCCCCTTCCAACACCGCACGGTATAATGCCGCGGCCACCTTGGTGCATTCCGGTGTCACACCCCCGACCACTTTCGGTGTGTTTTTGGTGTTGTACACCTTGTTGCCGGGGTCCACCCGCTCCGGCGAATAGGCCAGGAAGAAGTCTTTGCCCACTTTGAGGCCCGTCTCTTCCAGGATCGGCTGAACCACTTCCTCGGTTGTGCCCGGATATGTCGTGCTTTCCAATACCACCAGCATTCCTTTGTGAAGGCGCTTGGCGATGGAACGGGCGGAACCTTCCACATAGGAGGTGTTGGGTTGCTGATATTTATCCAAGGGTGTCGGCACACAGATGGCCACCGCGTCCACGTCCTTGATGTAATCATAATCGGTGGTGGCGCTCAGACGACCTTCCCGAACGATTTGGACCAGCTCTTCGTCCACCACGTCACCAATATAGTTGATCCCTTGGTTGACCATGTCCACCCGTTTTTGTTGTACGTCAAACCCAATGACGCGATAACCCGCTTTTGCTTTTTCCACGGCCAGCGGCAGGCCGACGTAACCCAGACCGACCACACCGATGACCGCCGTTTTGTCTTCGATTTTTTGAAGCAGCGTTTTGTTTTCCACGATCCTTCATCCCTTTTGATCATGAATTGTAGAAGCTTTTCACCGCATCCGCGATCAGACGGACGTTTTCATCGGACAACTCCGGATAACACGGCAGGGCCATCGTGCGGGTGCACAGTTCTTCCGCCACCGGCAGACTGCCTTTGCCGTACTCCAGATCTTTGTACACTTCCTGATGGTGCAACGGTACCGGATAATAGACTCCCGTAGCGATGCCTTTTTCTTTCAGATATTGGATAAGACCGTCACGGTTTTCCGCCTGGATGATGTACAAATGATAGATGTGTTTGCGATCATCGGCCGCATACGGCGTCACTACCGGCGTATCTTTCAACAGTTCGTCGTACAGCGCGGCTTTTTGGCGGCGCGCTTCGTTCCATTCATTCAGATAACGCAGTTTTACGCGCAGAATGGCCGCCTGCAATTCATCCAAGCGACTGTTGTAGCCGATTGTGTTGTTGTAGTACTTGGATTTCTCACTTTTTCCGTGTACGCGAAGACTGCGCAGTTTTCGGTCCAGCGATTCGTCGTTGGTCACGATCATTCCGCCGTCTCCGTAACCGCCCAGGTTTTTGGTCGGGAAGAAGGAATAGCACGCCGCATGACCGAAGGAACCCACCCGGCGTCCTTTGTATTCCGAACCGATCGCTTGACAGGCGTCCTCAATCACGTAGAGATCGTGTTCCCGGGCGATTTCCATGATCTCGTCCATATCGGCCGGTTGCCCGAAGATGTGAACCGGAATGATCGCTTTGGTCCGATCGGTGATTTTTTCCCGCACTTTGGCCGGATCGAGATTGTACGTTTTCGGGTCGACATCGGCAAACACCGGAGTCGCACCCACGCGGGAAATACACTCCGCGCTGGCAAAGAAGGTAAACGGCGAGGTGATTACCTCATCCCCCTGCCCGATTCCCAGCGCGTCCAGCGTCAGCACCAGCGCATCCGTACCGTTGCCCACGCCGATGCCGTATTTGGCTTGGCTGAACGCAGCCACTTCCTCTTCCAACTTTTTCACTTCCGGTCCGAGAATGTAACGTCCCCCGTCCAGCACTTCATCCACCGCGCGCCGGACTTCTTCACGGATTTTGGCGTATTGTGCCTGCAAATCAAGCAAAGGGATATTCATGGGTTTACCCCCGTTTCTTCTGATTTCGCTCCAATGTATCCATTTTTACCGGTTGTCCCGTTTCGGCTGCGAGCTGACAGGCAATGACCAGGCTGAGCGCACGACGACCTTCCTCTCCGGAAACGATCGGCTTGCGCCCGGTTTGAATCGCTTCTGTCATGTCCTGGATAATGCACTGATGCCCCGGAATGCCGAACGGATCTTCTTCGATACGGGCAATCGTTTCATTCGATACCTCTTCCGGCTCGTTTTCAAACTTCCAAGTTTTGATCCAGTTGGCAGTCGGTCCGCCGATAACGGCCGTGCCTTTTTCGCCGAAAATGCTGAGGGATTCTTCCAGGTTACGCGGATAGATGGTGACTGCCGCCTCGATTACGCCCAAAGCGCCGTTTTTGAAACGGACGACAGAGACGGATGTATCCTCCGCTTCGATTTGGCGGATCCGCGTCGCTTGATACGATTGGACTTCGTCGACTTCGCCCATCATCCACAGCAACAGGTCCAGGTTGTGAATGGCCTGGTTCATCAGCACGCCGCCATCCATCGCTTTGGTTCCCCGCCACGGCGCCTGATCGTAATATGCTTGGTTTCGATTCCAGCGGACCGTCGCATTGGCATGGCCGATCTTGCCAAACGCACCGGCATCCATTTTCTTGCGCAATTCGCGAATGGCCGGACGGAAACGGTTGGGATGAACCACCGCCATCAGGACGCCGTTTTTCTCACAAGCGTCAATCATCCGGTCGGCATCTTCCAGCGTAAGCGCCATCGGCTTTTCCACCACAACGTGTTTCCCCGCTTCCGCCGCCTGAATCGTCAGATCGGGGTGCAGGCCGCTGGGCGTGCAGATGCAAACCGCGTCTATGTCCGGATTTTTGAGCATGTCTGCCAAATCGGTGTATCCTCGGACCCCGTCCGTTGCAAATGCCTGCAACCGCTCGGGGTTGGTATCACACACCGCCACCAATTGGGCATCATCCACCGCCGCGATCGCATCCACATGTTTTTTGGCAATGTGACCGCAGCCGACGATTCCATAGCGTATCACGTAAATCCTCCTTTTCCCACCACCAGATCAAGATCCTGCCATTGCCCCATCGCGACATCCAATCTTTTCCTCGTTATGTTACAGGAACATTACAAAACCCATTTAACACTGTAACATAGTTGACAATTTTTTTGTATCCCTGTCAAGAAAATATCACACATTCCCTCGACTAAATGGCTACTAAAGCGTGTCTGATGAATGCTGTACAATTGCTTCCCCGGTTCGCTCCACCTGCGCCCTGCAAGGAAGCAGGTCATGGCCGCTTGAGACCCGAAGCGCAGGACGCGGGCAAGCTTCGCTTAGAGGAAGTTGCCCGCGATTTCATTCCTGCGCCTTTCGGGTCTTCGCTCGGCCGGGCTTGGTAAGTCGCTCACCAGGGATAGCATTTGCTCTCTTACGGATATATCAGACACGCCCCAGACCCGGGAAAACCGTTCTTGGCTTCCGCTGATCACGGCGATGTGTCAACCTGCTGATCCAACATTTGTTCGTACAACCGCTTCACCCGATCGGCGTTTTCCTTCCATGTCAGCGAACCCGACAGGGTGTACGCACGCTCGCCCATATCGCGTGCCAATCCTTCTTCCTCGATTAATAAGATGGACAGATAACGTGCCAATTCATCCGCATCTTCCGGCTTGACGAGAAAACCGGTCTTTCGGTGTTGCAGAATTTCGGCAATCCCGCCCACATCGGTCGCCACAAACGGTTTTCCACACCCCATCGATTCCAGCAGGATCGACGGCAATCCCTCGCTCAAACTGGACAGCACCACCACATCGGAAGCGTTGATCCACAACGGAATTTCGTCATGCGGCCTGCGTCCCTGAAAGAGAACGTGATCCTGAATCCCCGCTTCACGGCATTGCCGCTGAAGCTGTGACTTGAGCGGCCCGTCTCCCACCATCACGAGGCGGACGGATGGATCTTTTTCCACCAGTTGGGCAAAAGCCGTCAACAGGTGGGACAATCCTTTCACCGGGTAAAAATTCCCTACAAACAGCGCGATTTTGTATTGTTCATCCAACCCCAACTGTTGTCGTACTTCCTTTTGGTTTCGGGGGTAAAAGCGGGTCGGGTCAAAACCGTTGTAAATGGTGACGGCTTCAATTCCGGCCACCATTTGCAATGCTTCCTTGCGCAGGCGGTCACTCACTGTGATGATGTGATCCGATAAACGGAGCGCTTCCTCGGTGTTGCGATATACCCAACGACTACGTTTGGGATACAGACGGATATCCGAACCGTGGATCGTGCTGACGACAGGCACGTTGAACAGTGATTTCAGCTTGCCACCGGCATGACCATCGGGATAAATGGTATGGCAATGAATGAGATCGAACGGAAATTCCCGACGCAACGCAGTCAGATGGCGGGACAACGACCAGTAATACAACATGCCGTACGCACCGAAAAAGAATCCCCCGGGAAACATCCAAGTGGGGACGTAATCAATGATAATGCCGTCCATGACCGTTCGTTTCGGGAATTCTCTGTACGCTTTCCATTTGGGATACAGCGGAAACCGCGGAACCGGGGAGACCACTCGGCACTCGACCCCTGCGGCGGCGAGTGCCTTCACCTGATTGTGTACAAAAATGCCGGACATCGGATTGGCGGGATTCGGATACATGTGTGAGATGACCAATACTTTCAGCATGGCAATGTCGATTCCTTTCCATGTAGAATGGCCCCCGCGGATCAAAGGTCCGCCGATAAACGCTCGGCGATGTGATCCGCGGCATGTCCGTCTCCAAATACCGGCGCGATCGAAGAAAAGTCCACTTCAAACCGTTCCACGGCATCCAGAATCTTGTCGGTGTCGGCACCGACCAAGACGTTGCATCCCAATTCCACGGTTTCCGTCCATTCGGTTTCATCCCGCATCGTGATGCACGGGACGGAAACGAAAAAGGCTTCTTTCTGCACCCCGCCGGAATCGGTCAGAATTTTCCTGGCGTGGGATTCCAACTGGAGCATGTCCAAATATCCCACCGGTTCAATCACGTGGATATTCGGGTTGTCAATGGTCAGTCCGGTCTGGGCCAACTTGCCACGAGTTCGCGGGTGAAGCGGCAGCACGGCCGGCACAGACAATTGGTTCAGCGCCCGGACGATGCCCGCCAACCGTTCAGGTACATCGGTGTTCTCCGCCCGATGAAGCGTCACCAACACATACGAACGGGAGGAAAGACCCAAACGTTCCAGCACATTCGATTTCTCATCGGCCAACTGCCGGTTGTACAACACCGCGTCCATCATCACATCCCCCGTCAGATGGACACCATCAGTGATCCCTTCGTTCTTCAGATGACGCACGGCCGTTTCCGTCGGGCAAAACAGCCAGCGGGATACATGGTCGGTCAACACCCGGTTGATTTCCTCCGGCATCCGGCGATTGAAACTGCGTAGACCCGCTTCGACGTGCGCGACGGGGATATGCAGTTTGGCCGCGGCCAGCGCACCGGCCAACGTGGAGTTGGTATCACCGTACACCAAGAGACAATCCGGTTTTTCCGCCAACAGCACTTCTTCCACTTTGGCCAGCATTTCACCCGTCTGTGCACCGTGGGATTTGGAACCGACACCCAAATGATAATCGGGCGCGGGAATATTCAGTTCCTCAAAAAAGACGTCCGACATGGACTTGTCATAGTGCTGTCCCGTATGCACCAACACTTCCGTCCCTTTTTCACGCAATTTGCGGGAGACGGGTGCCGCCTTGATGAATTGGGGTCGCGCCCCGACAACCGTCACAACTTTCATCTGCAAACGACCTCCTGGCAAATTTCCCCCAGACCTTCCACCGCTGAATCAAGGATGAATAGCCCTATCTTCGACCATAATAAAGGTACAGCAATTCAAACGGGAGCGAGCAAAATGGACGAGAAACAGACTCTTCATGAATTCCCTTGTGCGGTGGGGTTGATCAACGGTATGATCCTGAGTCTGCCACTGTGGGGATTTATTTATTTCCTCATTCGCATGTGGTTTGATTGATAAGGCTTCGTGACGGAAGGAAAGGAAGGCCCGGATGGGACCTTCCTTTATGGATTTATCGGGGATCAGTGATGGCAAACATCAATTCTCCCTCGGCCACCACTTTCCCATTCACTCTTGCAGTTCCCTGGCCTTTGCCGAGCGAGCCGCGCAGTTTCACCATCTCCACCTCCAACTCCAACACATCACCCGGTTTCACTTGCTCTCTGAACCGGAATTTGTCGATACCGGTAAAAAACGCCAACTTACCCCGGTTTTCCTCCAGGCCGAGTACAGCGACCGCACCCACCTGCGCCAACGCCTCCACGATCAATACGCCGGGCATGACAGGATAATCAGGAAAATGCCCTTGGAAAAACGGTTCGTTGATCGTGACATTTTTGATTCCGACGGCACGTTTGCCCTCTTCGACCTCCACGATCCGGTCCACCAACAAAAACGGGTACCGATGCGGGATGACTTGCTGGATCGCTATGGCGTCCATTTCCATATTTTTCGACTCCTTTCCGAACCAAAAACACGAGTAGCTGATCCCATTATAGCGAATCAAACGGGGGATTGCCACGATACGGCAGGTATGTCCGGCTTTCAGCCGTTTACAATAAGAACAGTCCCCCATGAAGGGGTTTAAATAAAAAGGGCGCCGTTTGGCAAAAAGCCTTTCGGCGCTCTTTTTCCCTTTCAACATCTGCTGTCACAGCTTGAATTCCTTCGCCAGCCAACGGATGACCAGCAACATCATGACAGTGTGAAGAAAGGGGAAAACGATCACTTGCAAAATAAATTGGCGGATAGCTTGATCCAAACAGCGCCATCCACCCCAACAAACTCACCACGATCAACGCCGCAAAATACAGGACTACAAAAATGACCAACAGTTTTTTGATGCTATTTTTACTCCATTTTCCCTTTACAAACCGTGTCCTGCCACTTCTTCCACTGCCCTGGCCACTTCCCGATGCACTTTGGGGTTGAGGGGGTGCGGAACCAGTTCACCATCCCGGGTGCAGTTGGCAATAGCTTCGGCTGCCGCTACCAACATTTCATGAGTAATGCGTTTGGCTCCCGCATTCAGTACACCGCGGAAAATACCGGGAAAGCCCAACACGTTGTTGACTGAACGTCCGTCGGCGGCAAAGCCGGCACCGGCCTTGAGCGCATCTTCCGGCTCGATCTCCGGTTTCGGGTTGGACAGCGCGAGAATCACCTGTCCTTCCCGGATCATCTCCGGCTTGATCAACCCTGGCACGCCGGTGGTGGAGATGACGATGTCGCATGTTTGCATCAGTTCTTCCAAACTGTCCAGCGGTTCCCCACCGTATGCGGCCAGTCGTTTCTTGGCATCTTCGTTCAAATCGACACCGTGCACGCGTTGAACACCGTAAGCGAGAAACATCCGGCAAATCGCGAGACCCGCCGCACCCAAACCGACTTGTCCGACCACCGCTTCCTTCAAGTCCACTCCGGCACAACGGCATGCGGAGATGACCGCAGCCAACGTGACAACCGCAGTACCGTGTTGGTCGTCGTGCATGACGGGAATATCCAATTCTTCCTTCAGCCGGTCCTCCACTTCAAAACAATGCGGCGAACCGATATCCTCCAGCAAAATGCCACCAAAACCGGGTGAAATCGTTTTGACCGTCCGCACGATTTCATCGGGATCTTTGGTGTTCAACAGAATCGGTACACCGCTGATTCCTGCAAACCGGTCGAACAACGCCGCTTTCCCTTCCATTACCGGCATCCCGGCCACGGGACCGATGTCGCCGAGTCCCAAAATGGCGGTACCGTCCGTCACGATGGCCACTGTGTTGCCGATACTGGTGTAGATGCGTGCTTTTTCCGGCTCTTCCTGGATCACCCGGCAAACGTTGGCCACCCCCGGCGTATAGACTCGCCGCAAGTCGGCCAGCGAGCGGATGTCCATTTTGCTTTTCATATGGATTTTTCCGCCTTCGTGCGCACGCAGCACGTCGTCGGATACGGTGCGGACCCTGATTCCGCCGCCCAGGCCTTGGATCGCGTCGATGACGGCGTGCAATTGTTCCTCGTTCTCACAATGCACGGTGATGTCGCGCATGGTGGTGAACGGTCCGATCTGCACCGTGACGATGTCTCCGATATCACCGCCCACCGAACCGATCGCGGTTGCTACTCGCCCCAAGTTACCCGGTTTTGAAGGTGTTTCCACCATAATCGAACGGATGACGTTTCTTTCTGACAAGAAGGGCACCCCCTGCTTCATTGGCTGAATCCGCTACATCAGGCGTTGGTTGATCATTTTGAACTGGAACAAATAGATGACCGTGGTTACAAACGAAAGAGCGATCACGCCCCACAAGAAGGTCTGCGCAAACGGCAGCCCGAACATCAACAAAAACAGTGCGACATAAAACAAAAACGTGGTCAGTTTCCCCAATGCATTGGCCGGTACGGTCCGTTTCCCGCGCAGATGAAAGAAAGCAGAACCGATGATCATCCCCACGTCGCGCAGGACGATCGCTACACCCGCCCAAATACTGATACGCTCCGATATCAATAACGACATAAAGACCGCCAGCATCATCAGTTTATCCGCCAGCGGGTCCAGCATGATGCCCAATTGGGTCACTTGCCGGTGTTTTCGAGCCAAATAACCGTCCACCACATCCGTCAACCCCGCCAAAAGGATGACCCCGAAAGCCCAATACATGCGATTCGGAAGATCGGAAAAAAAGAAGAATAAGTACAACGGAATCAACACGAACCGAAAGAGTGTCAACAGGTTGGGCACATTCACACGGGGTCCCTCCTCACGGCATTCCTACTGTATTATACCCGATTTTCGGCATCCGAAAAGACGGCAAGAAAGATCCCGCGCTACCACATGGGCAGGGCGGGGCTTTGGCTCACCCGTAGATCAAATCATACAGATGCTCCCACAAATCCGGGTTGAATACCTCACCTGGAGGTTGATCCCCCATCACACCGTAACCGATCATCAAACCGACAGCCAATACAATGATCCACACCAACGGAAGGAATAACAGAGTACGTTTTACCCACTTGGCTCCCGACCCTTGTTTCTGTTGTATCGTTTCCTTCGGTTGATCCTCTGCCTTGTCCACCGGTGATTGAGACGGCTCCGGGGTTGATGAAGGGGCCTCCTGCACCGCTTCTGCCGCAACAGCGACCGGGGCAGTTGTATCCAATGGCGCTTCATCGTCCTGGCTCCATTTCAGCTTGCCGATGGGTCTTCGAACGGGTTCGTCATCCTCTTCCCATTCGTCCGCCTGCTCATCTTGTTCATCGTCCTGCGAAGCCTCTTCGATCACCTTCGGATCCACCTGTTGCTGGCTGAGAGAATCCGGTTTTCCCTCACTTTCCTCATCGTTGGATGGAGTCGTCTCTTTGCCTTCTTCGGCGGACGGTTCCCCTTTTTCCGGTTTCTGATCTTCCGTCGGTTCCACCGGTGAAACAACCGGCGATTCGGCTTCGGCTTCACCATTTGATTCCTTTTCGGTTTCCACCAGGTCAGAGGATGGGGAGGCAGGTTTGTTTTCTTTTTCTTCGGGGGTGTCCTCGCTCCATTTCCAGTTTCCAAGCTCCGGCTTTCCGGATAAAGCAGGTTGGGCGGATTCAGCTTTCTCCACGTCCGTTTTTTCAGACTCGGAAATGACCAGATGAGACGTCGAATGGCTGGTACTGGGCTTTTTTTTATCCTCTTGCATAGTGCTAATCCTCTCCAAACAACTGTTGGATCGACGTGAAAGCGGCTCGTCCATTTAAAATGGAAGACGTTGTGACAATGTACACTTGAAAGGCTGACCACCGCTTTCCATCGTACAAGGAATCTGAAGATCGGTGTTGGGATGCGATCGCCCCGCCCTTGCCCTGTTTCCTTATGTATGGTATGGGGAATGCATCCCGAACGGATCGTTCGGCATTTTGATAGTACCCTGCCGTATCTTCGGTCGTTTGCCTTTGATCAGGGTACTGTATCGATCAACCATGGACTCACACCAAAGGGATCGTCTTCATAGATAGAATATATCGCAATTGTTGTTATAAGTCTACACTTCCGGGCTAAGCGGGAAGGGGAAGGGGGGAGAAATGATCCCTGTGGGAAGATCGCGATTCAATTATCCAAAAATGATTTCATGATTGCCAAAAAAGGGATCATCTCTTTGCAGCTCGTACGGCCCGGACAGGTCGCATATATGTATGTCAGCGTGAAACGCAGGTATGAAAAGGGCCATCCCGAGGGTTAAGTGGTGACACTCACCTTGGTGATATGATCTTTCACGCGGGCGTTTTCCTTCTGGCTATGTTTGCGTTTATATTTGATTTTGGTGGCTTCTCCTCCCCTTAAATGACGGATCGACTTGTGATATTCCAAAATTTCCTTGACCTGACTGGCGAGTTCGGGGTTAATCTCAGGCAGTCGTTCTGTCAGATCCTTGTGCACCGTGCTTTTGGAAACACCGAATTCCTTTGCGATCGTGCGAACGGTATTTCTGGTCTCGACAAAGTAGCGACCAATCTTGATGGTGCGCTCCTTGATGTAATCGTGCACTCCCTTCGCCCCCTCTTCGGAATGTCTGCTACATTATATGAGCCGTTTGATCGGTTATTCTCCCCTTACAAGCCGTGACAAGCCATTTTACGCGGTTTTTGGCCAAATGAAAAAAGCCGGAGCTGTTTCGCTCCGGCTTTGTCATGCTTTTTTTATTTCAAGTACAGTTCCGGCTGCACCGGTTGGTTGCCCTTCCTCACCTCAAAGTGGAGGTGGACACCGGCTTCTTTCTCAAAGTTGTTTCTTCCGGCCTGCGCGATCACATCACCTTGTTTGACCTCCTGACCCACTTTCACGCGGATATCGGTCAAACTTTGATATACGGTGATCAGACCGTTATCGTGCTGAATCTCCACTTGCTGACCCACCAGCGGATTGTGCTCCACTCGAATCACTTTTCCGCTCAACGCGGCGATCACATCGAAACTTTTGCCGTCTTTGCGGGCGTAGTCGATGCCTGAATGCGGCCAATACGTATTGGCGTATTTAACCAATGCCTTTTCTTTGGCTTTGGCGGTCGCGGTATCGTCATAGTAACCCATTTGCACGTCGGCATCGGCGGTCTTGGAGACCGGTGTCGTCATTTGTTCGGCTTTTTGATCGACCGGTACGGTATTGTGACTGATTTGCACATCCGTTCCGGGTTTGGTCACCCCAGGCTCTTGCGCGTTTTGGTACAACCAAACCACGGTGAGAATGAGTGCGGCAGCTGCGAGGTAGATGGCCGGAAAAGCCCATTTCTTCGCAAACAGACGTTTCCATCGGATTCCCTGCTTCGCATTGTCCATTTGGATCGGTTTATTTGGTTTTTCTGGTTTCATTTTCCTATCACCTCAGCAACCATTTTGGACACGGGTTTCTACTTTTATACCTGTCTCTCCCGACTTTTTTTATTTTTTTGAATGAGAAAAAGCCTGAAAAGACCCGTGTTGATCCCGACTATTCCGTCGGCTGGTTGAGAGTTTTGCGTGATAGGAAGGTGACGGCATTCATTGAGAGATGCCATGCATCCGGCCAAAACTTCAGGGGCATGATAGAGCTCAGAACGTTAAAGGAGGAACAGTCCTTGGAACCGTTTCAACCGGACCGCGTATATTTCGAACCGGCCGCGCTGAATTATCCGCTGGGCCAATCCCTGCACCGTCTGTTTCAAAGACTGGGCGTACCGATTCACATGACGACCTCCCACAATCGGGTGACCGGCATTCCCGGTGAGAATATTTTACTTGAAAACACGGAGTCTCGGGAATGTGACGAAATCCTCAGCGACAGCGCATGCGGTTACACCGTTATCGCCAATTTCCGATGGTCACGCCACGATAATAATATCGGACGATCTCCTCCGCCGACCTGCCCTGCTTGGCCAAGAGGTTGGCTCCCCATTGGCTCATCCCGACACCGTGCCCGTAACCCTGGGTAATGAACAGGATGGTACCGCCGCGAATGCTCCAGGTGAAATCCGTAGACGGCAACCCCAACGCCTCCCGAACCTGACGTCCGGTAAACCACTGATCCCCGATGCGGATTCTCCTGATGCGGTCGCTTTTTGTTCGTTCCGCTCCGCTGATCCAGTTGGCGCCCGCCACGGATTGGGCGACCAGTTTTTTTCCGGTGAATGCTTCCAAACGGCGAACGACCTCGCTCGTCGCATACCGGATTTGCGCCCGGTACTTGGGCGATTCACGATCCCAGGGAGACGGTACGCTGCGCAAATACGGATACGACCGACGGAAATAATCTTCCGCGTTTTCCGTTTGTCCGTTACTGGTGGAGAAAAAGGCGGCGTAGATCGGTTTTCCCCCGTATAACAAAATTTTTCCCCGTGTTTCCTGCACCGCCTGGTTGATCCGGTTTGAGTAAGAGGGATATCTGTCTTTCCACTCCGCTTTTAACTGCTCGTCCGTCACAAACGCTTGGTGGACCGGAGAATCGGTCACTTGTGCATCCTCGGCCGCCTCACCATACGACCGCATATCGGAAAAATCCCCCTTGGCCAGCCGCTCGGCAATATAAGTACGTGCCGCCATCGCTTGGGCTTTCAGCGCCTCCAAGTGAAAGTGGGCCGGCATCTCCGCGGCTACCACACCTCGGATATAGGATTCAAGCGGGAGCGTCACGACACGCCGCTCTTTGGTCAAAAAGATGCGTATCGTCGGCTCATGTGCATCATGTGTCAACCGAACCGGTTCGTTTGCACGGGGTGCGGTAGAAGTATCAAAATAGGTCACCAATGCCGGGACAGCCAGCATCACCGAGAGAAACGCAACCACATAAACAACGAATCCTTTGTGCATAATCCACCTCTTTCTCCCGATTCTCTCACTGAGGACAACCCTCTCTTACAGCCTATGAACCGCAGAAAGAGATAGTACCACAGAAGCGGAAGTCGTCCCCGGGATGGCCGGATAACCCCGGCATGACAGTTATCGGCTGCAAACAAAAAGGCCGCGAATGTCGCGACCTTCCAGATCCGTTATGAACTAAGCATATGAGGGCTGAACAGAGGATACGTCTTTCTCCGCGTCCACCTTGACACGTTTGATATCCGCACCCAATGCCTGCAGTTTCTCCACCAATTGAACGTAACCTCTGTCGATATGATGCAGTTCCGTTACTTCCGTCGTGCCTTCGGCTGCCAGGCCCGCCAACACAAGCGCCGCTCCCGCCCGCAGGTCGGTGGCTTTCACTTCAGCTCCGGACAACGGATGGCCTCCTTCGATCACGGCAGAGCGACCGTTGATTTTGATCTTTGCGCCCATCCGTTTCATTTCTTCGACGTGCATGAACCGGTTTTCAAACACGGTCTCAGTAACCACACTGTTGCCGTCCGCCGTCAGCAGCAACGCCATCATCTGCGATTGCATATCAGTCGGGAACCCCGGATAGGGCAGCGTTTTGACGTCCACCGGCTGCAATTTTCCTTCCGCACGAACATGGACGCCGTTCTCCCCTTCCAATACATGGACACCCATTTCACGCAGCTTGGCAATCAGCGGATTGATGTGATCGGGAATCGCTCCCTCCACAAACACCTCGCCGCGTGTGATCGCTGCCGCGACCATGTATGTGCCGGCTTCGATCCGATCGGGAATGACGGTATATTCCGTTCCTCTCAGGAAATCCACCCCGTCGATGCGGATCGTCCCGGTACCGGCTCCCCGTACCCGGGCACCCATCGCGTTCAGGAAATTGGCCAGATCAACGATTTCCGGTTCCCGCGCCGCATTTTCGATGATGGTGCGCCCTTCCGCCAGTGCTGCCGCCATCATGATGTTTTCCGTCGCTCCAACACTGGCCACATCGAGATAGATGCGGGTCCCCCGCAAACGATCCGGCACGCGTCCCTCGATATACCCTTGACCGATTTCAAACTCGGCACCCATCGCCTCAAATCCTTTGAGATGCTGATCAATCGGACGGCTGCCAATCGCGCACCCACCAGGCAGCGGAATACGAGCGTGTTTCTTTCGCGCCAACAACGGACCCATCACCAGGAACGAAGCCCGCATTTTCCGCACCAAATCGTACGGTGCCTGGGTCGTCGTCAACTTTTCCGCCCGGATGCGAACGGACCCTTCGTCCAGCTGCGCTTCCGCGCCCAAGTTTTGGAGCAGTTGGGTGATCGTTTTGACGTCTTCCAGCAGGGGAGTGTCATGAATGACGATTTCTCCCCGCGATGCGAGAATGGAAGCGGCGATGATCGGTAGGACAGCGTTTTTCGCACCGTGAATCTTTACTCTGCCTTTCAATTTCTTGCCGCCACGAACAATGATTTTTTCCAAATGTCTTCCCTCCGCCAAACTAGTATTCTATGGTGATGATTGGAGTCCCCATGGTCACGGCGATACGATGATGCAGGGGGTCCATTCGTGCGGCAACCTGCAGATTCATGAAACCGCCCTGCGTGTTTAATCCATCGGGGAACAAGGGGGAATAACAGGAAACGCTGGTGGTCGGCGCCGTGCGCAGCGCTTCCACCTCCCGCGCGCGCATCCGCTTCATCGCTTGCTGGATCCACTGCTCTTTATTCAACGGTTGCAACCGATGGTATCCTTGAATCGAGAAGTGCAACCTGGGCGCGATTCCCTGCTGTTCCAATCGTGTGACGAGACGTTGCCGGGCGCGGAAAAATGCCGCGTCAGGACGTCCCCGACCATTGATGCGAATCAATACGTACGGTTGAATCCACCGCTTTGTTGGCTCATCGTTGATAACGATCAATTCCACCCGTTGGTTTCGCCCCCACCAGCCGGAGGCGGACCAACGCAGACCGTCTCCTTCCTTGCGTTGAGCCGGCGACAAACCCAATGCCTGCCGCAATCCATCCGTCCATTGGTCCAGTCGGTGTCCTTCCATCACCTGAGCGGTTCGCCCGCCATGGTGCAACACGTATCGCTCCGGTTGTGCGCCCATTTCCAAAAACACATGCGTCAGCGTTTGTTCCGGCATCGCTGCCGGAGCCGATGCAACAATGAACGTACTTAGAATAATCAGTGCAAACGTGAGTGTCAACCATTTGGACCGCATATGTATCGCCCCCCTCTTTCTCTTTCACCATTGTTTACGAAAGAGAAAGAGGATATACGAGTGCGACCGCTGTTGACGAAGAAAATAGACAAACTCTTCAGCAGATTAAAACAGTTGACTGATCAGACGAGACCAACCCATATAGTCGATCAAAAAGGATGCCAGTCCGTGTCCCAACACCACCGACAGCAGGATCATCAACGCTTTGGCATGCACTGATGTGGGTTGGCGCATAAAGACGTCCAACCGGAGATTGGTCAGTGCCCACCAGCTGAAAGCGATGCTGACGAGCGACAGGATGATGTTGATAAGCGCGGTCACGCCTAAGCTTGTCGCCCCATCCACCATGGTATGCACTCCTTTGGTGACAGGTTCACTCTATCATCGTACATCAAAATGGACTCAGAAGCAAAAATGAATCCCTGAAAATCTCTTGACAAACCGGAAATGATTGGATAGGCGGTCGGATCGTCATACTAAAGATGAGATGACGGATTTTGAGGAGTTGACCATGATACTTTGATTTCCTACTTTCTTTTCAAATGGGTGTTGTACGCCATGGTGATGGAACTCGCCAACCTTTCCCTGAAAAATATGGAAATCGTCCGTTGGGGGCACTTGGTCATATCGGCGGGGGTGATCGCCGGTGTGACCGCATGGCTGGATCATATCCTGATTCGCCATATGAGCCGGTTCGCACTGGCATTGATCGATCTGTTCGCCATTGCTTTGTTGTTGTATGGCCTTCAATTTCTGTTTATCTCGTTTTCCCTGGACACCCATTCCTCCTTGGCCGTCGGTCTGGTACTGGCCATTGCCGAATGGTTCTTTCACCGTCACGGGATCCGATGGCGGTGACGTTTGGGAAAGCGAACGGGAGAACCCAACCTTTCAGGTTGGGATGAAAGCTGGCGTCAGACGTGGGAGGGCTTCTGCCCTCTCAGTTTTTCAAGCCATGGATGCGAAAACAATGAAAACGAAAACTGCCGGATGGGGAAACGCTCAAATGAAACCTTCCCCAGTCTTGAACCATTGGTGGATGGGTGTAGGTACCCACGGCAGATGAAACGAGAAGTCCACGGCGAAGCCATGTGGAGCAAGTCACGGTTACGGAACAGATCGGGACTGAGCAGCCCCCCAAGCCCCCCAATCACGACGAAAGCCGTTTGCCGCCAGAGGAAGGCAAACGGCTCCCCTCTGTTCATTCGACTTGCTTGGCACTTGTCGTTTCTCACTCAGGGTCCCGGAGGTGCCTGTGGAACCGACAGAACTTCCACCCATTTCAGTTGTCCCAATGCATGGAGCACCGCATTCGGGAACAATCCCAATCCCACAGTGCCGATCACACCAATTCCAATTACAATGGCCGTACCGATGGGGATGGCCAGCGGATTCCCCTTCGGTGCGGGACGGAAGTACATCTGTCGGATAAACTCGAAATAGTAGAAATAGGAAACGACCGTGGTTACCACCATCACCGCTGCGATCCAAAAGTGCTGGGTTGCGATGGCGTTGATCAGGAGGTAGAATTTACCGAAAAATCCAGCCGTGACCGGAATGCCCGCCAGCGACAGCACCAACAGGGTCATGGTAAGCGCGACCAGCGGCGATCTCCTGTATAATCCGGCAAAAGCACTGAATTCACCGTGTTCGGCATCGCGCTCCACCACCATGATCACCGCGAATACGCCGACAGTCATCAGCAGGTAGGCAAGCAGGTAAAACAGGGTGCTCTCAAAGAGCGTCATCCCCAGCGAAGCGAGCGGCACCAGCACATATCCGGCCTGGGCGATACCGGAATACGCCATCAGCCGTTTGACATTGGTCTGACGCAATGCGACGGCATTGCCGACGATCATGGATGCCCCCGCGATCACCAGCAACAACGGCGTAATGATCTCCTCCCACACGCGCAGCTGGATCAACTGAAGGTAAACCACCAACACAACCCGGGTCACCAAAGCAAATGCTGCCGTTTTGGATACAACCGCCAAAAATGCAGTAACCGACGTGGGGGAACCCTGATACACGTCAGGTGCCCACATGTGAAACGGTGCAGCGGCGATTTTAAACCCGAATCCCAACATCATCAAAAACAGCGACAGCAACACGAACGGTGCGTAACCGGTTTGGTATGCCTCCACGATCCGCTGCTGGACGACAAACAAATTGGTGCTGCCCGTCAGCCCGTACACGAATGACATCCCGTACAGGATGAACGCGGAGGAGACGCCACCCAAGACGACATATTTCCAAGCGGCCTCATTGGCGTCTGTCCGCTGTTTGCGGATCCCCGCCAGGATGTAGGAGGAGATGCTCAACAGCTCCAACCCGACAAACAGCGTAACCAAATCAGCCGAGGATGTCATCACTGAAGCACCCAACACGGCCGCAAGCAGCAGAAAGTAATATTCTCCCCGCGCCCTGATCCCTTCCCGATTTCCTCCGGAGAGGGAGAGCAGCAAAATCAGAGCCGTCCCGCCCAGCAACACCAGTTTGAACGATTGGGCCACCGGGTCCGTACGGTATGATCCCTGCAGAAGATCCACCGTCGCCGCTCCGAAGTGGACGGCCACGTACGTCCCCGCCCCGACGACGGCCAACAGGGCCAACCACCCCAGCCAGTCGCGGGAAGTCTCATCCGGTAACAACAGCTCCAGCACGATCAGCAGGGCGGCGGCGGTGACGAGGATCAACTCGGGTGTCATCGCCGACCAGTCGATGTGTGCCAAGGCTTTTTCCATATCCGCTCACCCTCCGATCCTGGTGACGATCATTTGCAGGGTGGTTTGCATCGGCTCGCCCAACATCTGCGGATAGACGCCGATCGCGATGATCAGGCCGAGCAACACCAACATCGGCACGGTTTCCACTGCCTTCGTATCGGTCAGGCGCTCCCAGCGGTCCAGGAAAGGTCCGAACGTGGCAGCCATGACCGCCCGCAACGTATAGGCGGCGGCCAAGATCAAACCCAATGCGCCGATGCCCGCAATGACCGGGTATTGTTTGAACATGCCGAGAAACGCCAAAAATTCGCTGACGAAACCGGACATACCGGGCAACCCCAGCAACGCCAGACCTCCCGCCAACAACACGCCGGAGAGAACCGGCATCGCCTTGGCCAATCCGCTCATTTCATCGATCATCGTCGTTCCCGTCCGTTCATAGAGCACAGCGATGATCAAAAACATCAGCGCGGAGATGAAACCGTGAGATACCGCTTGAAACACGGCTCCCTGCAATCCTGAAAAATTGAGCGCGGCGATTCCGAACAGGATGATCCCCATGTGGCTGACACTGGAATAGGCCAACACGCGCTTCAAATCACGCTGAACAAATGCCAGCGCCGCACCGTAGAGGATGTTGACCAGCCCCAGCACCGCCAAAAACGTCGCCATTTGCTGCACCAAGGGAGGAAACAGATCCACGCCGAACCGGATCAACCCGTACGCACCCATTTTCAATAAAACACCGGAGTGGATCATCACCACTGCCGGGGGCGCTTCCACATGGACACGCAACATCCAGGTATGAAACGGGAACGCGGGCAGCTTGATGCCGAATGCAATCAAAATGCAGAGGAAAATACCCCATATCACCTGTCTGAGCGGCCCCTGCATCCATTCGGGGTCAGCGAACAGCTGCGAGGTTCGAACCAGCAACTGATCCAGGTTCAGCGTGCCAAACACCAACAAGAGACCGCCAAACGCAAGCAACATCAATGCTGAACCCAATCCGTTATACAGCAGGAACTGGTTGGCGGCTCGCTCTCTTTCCATGTACCCCCAGATGCCCACCAGGAAATAGGTGGCCACCAGCGTCACCTCAAAGAAGAGGAAAAACAGAAACAGGTCGCGGGCGAGAAAGACACCGAGCATCGCCGTTTCCAACAGAAGAAACAGCAGGAAGTAACTTTTCACCCGTTCCTTGATGTACATCGATCCGACTGCGGCCAGCGCCGCGATGATCGTCGTCATCAGGACGAGTGGCAAGGACAAACCATCCGCACCCATGGCATAAGACAGCTTCCATCCCGGACTTTGCGGGATCGGGATGTGAATCCATGACACGTGTTGTGCAAATTGCACACCCCGGGATTGGGGGTCAAACAGCACGAACATCGTAATGGCCAGTATCAACGGAGGCAAGGTTCCCGCCATCCCGACCCATTTCAGCCACCGGTTCCGTTGCCGGGGAATGAACAACAAGACCAGCATGCCCAAAATCGGCGAAAATGTCACCCATGTAGGAAGCCCATTCCACACCGTCATCCGAACAACCTCCCCGCCGTCAGGCCGGCCAACAGGAGAACCAGTCCGATCAGACTGATCAGGGCGTAGGCCTGCACTTGACCGTTTTGCAACCGGGAGCCGACCCAGGCGATCATTCGCGTCACACCGACCGCCAGTCCCACCAAACCTTCAACGATCCACCGGTCAAAACCGCGGAACAGACGGCCGATGTTCCGCAAACCGGCCACAAATACTGCCCGGTAGATCTCATCAATGTAATATTTTCGGTACAACAACTGATACAGGATCGGCATCCGCTCTCTCCACGCAGCGGGAGACCATGCCCGGCGTCCGTACATCATCCAGGCGACCCCCAAACCGGCCAACGAGACCAGCGTGGCGCAGAGAGAGACCCAAAGCGGTGTACCAACTGCCGTCTCATGGACACCCACCCCTTCCGTGAGCCACATGCCCAACAACGGTACGGGCGCATTGGCGAAACCACCGACCACGGACAACAACGCCAATACCGCCATCGGCAGGATCATCACGGCGGGAACCGGTTGAACCTGCGCCTGTCCGCGATACTCGCCTGTGAATACCAGGAAAAACAGGCGGAACACGTAAAATGCGGTAAACAGGGCCGCCAACAGGCCGACGAGGAACACCCCTGTCCGACCGTCTGCGTATGCCGCCGCCAGGATCTCATCCTTGGAGAAAAAGCCGGCAAACGGCGGGATGCCGGATATGGCCAGGCAACCGATGAGGAACATCCATCCCACGGCCTTGTTTTTTCGCCACAAACCGCCCATCCGGCGAATGTCCTGCTCGTGGTGCAACGCGATGATCACCGCACCCGCGCCCAGGAACAGCAGTGCTTTGAAAAAGGCGTGCGTCATCAGATGAAACACGCCCGCCACATATCCGGCCGACCCCAGTGACAGCATCATATACCCCAGCTGGCTCACCGTGGAATAGGCCAGCACCCGTTTGATATCGTGCTGAACCAAACCGATCGATGCGGCGAAGATGGCTGTAAATGCTCCCACGTACGCCACCACGTCCATCGCCGTCTCGGAAGCCGCAAACAACGGGAATAACCGCGCAACCAAGTACACGCCCGCGGCCACCATCGTTGCGGCATGGATCAGGGCGCTGACCGGCGTCGGACCTTCCATGGCATCGGGCAACCATGTATGTAAGGGAAACTGACCCGATTTGCCGACAGCTCCGACAAAAATGAGAACGGCAATCCACGTCAACAGTGCCGGCGGGATTTTGCCGGCTTCAATCGCATTCAGTACGGAAGCGATGTCCAGACTGCCCACCTGCCAAAACAACAACGCGATGGCGATGAACAGCCCCACATCCCCGACGCGCGTGACGATGAATGCTTTTTTCGCCGCTGCTTTGGCTTCCGGCTTGTGGTACCAGAAACCGACCAACAGGAAGGAACACACCCCTACCAGTTCCCAGAAAATATACAGCTGAAGCAGATTGGGCGAGATCACCAGCCCCAGCATGGAGAACGTGAACAAGGTCAAATAGGCGTAAAACACGGTAAAACGGGGATCACCATGCATATATCCCCGGGCGTAGACGTGCACCAGAAAACTGACCAGGCTGACGATGACCAGCATCAACAGGTTCAGATGGTTCACGTCCGTCCCGAACGAAAAAACGGTGTTTCCCACCTTCAGCCACGGGAAGGTTTGCACCCCGGAGGTTGTTCCGCTTTCCTCCCGCGCCAGTACAGCCACCGAAGCGAGGAATGAAGCCAACGTGGCCGTGATTCCGATTACGGCGGCCGCATTTTCGCTCCACCGACGCCGGCCGGCGATCAACAGCAGAAACGCGATCAACGGGAACAACGGGATGATCCAAACATAAGCGATCATGGAGCATCCATCCTTTTCTCAGATCGTTTGATGACTATCCTTTCATCGAATTGATCTTGTCGGCCTCAGTCGTGGCTTTGTTCCGGTAGAGCGCGATCAGGATCGCGATTCCCACCGCCGCCTCCGCCGCCGCCACCGTAATCGTGAACAGCGAAAAAATGTGACCGGTCAAGTTGGCATACAATCCGTACTTGGAGAAAGCGACCAAATTGACGTTGACAGCGTTCAGCATCAATTCGATGGAAAACAGCACCATCACCGCATTCCGCTTCGTCAGCACCCCGTACAAACCGATGCAGAAGAGGATGGCCGACAATGCCAGATACGAAGTGACCGGCATCAGGATTCCTCCTTCCGGGCCAGGACGACCGCCCCCACCAGTGCAGCCAACAGCAGCACCGACACCAGCTCAAACGGGATCACCTGCTGTTGAAACAACACATGACCGATGCGTTCCACCGTATAACCGGACGTATCCGCCGTTTTCGCCGGAAGGGGCGTCCGGTAGATCACCCACATCACGATGCCGAAAAACGCCGCCACCCCTGCAAAAGAGAGTCCCTGCCGCAATCCGAACGGTTCGGCTTCCCCTTCATCCTGATGACGGGTCAACATGATCATGAACAGCATCAGGATGGTGATCGCTCCGGCATAGATCAACACTTGCACGACCGCCAGAAACTCCGCGTTCAACAGCAGATACAACCCGGCAATGCTGAAAAACGTGAACGCCAGGGCCAACGCCATATGAACCACTTTCGTCAGGTTGATCATGAACACGGCACCGCCGATCGCCATGACGGACAAGATGAAAAACGCGACAAACTCTCCGGTCAGCTGTACCAATTACGACCCTCCCCGGATGTTCTGATCGTTTTCATGGAGCCACTCCAGATTTTTGAACAGTTCGTCCCGGCTGTAGGTCGCCAGCTCATAGTTGGAGGTCATCACGATCGCCTCGGTAGGGCACACCTCCGTGCACAAATCGCACAAAATGCAAATTTCGAAGTTGATGTCGTAGGTGTCTATGATTTTTCCCTTTTTGTTGGGATCGGGATGTTTTTTGCCCGTCAGGGTGATGCAATCGGTCGGGCAGATGCGTGCACACTGGTTGCACACGATGCACTTCTCCGGGTCGAAGTGCTGGATGCCCCGAAATCGCTCCGGCATCTTCAGCGGTCGATCCGGATATTGATAGGTCACCTTTTTCTTGGTCATGGTTTTCAGTGTGATGCCCAAACCTTTTATCATCCCAAGCATGGGAATCCCTCCCAAGTCACGTCAATAAAACCGGCCGATGAACGGCACTTCCCTCAGCAGAGCGGACAGGAAAATGTTGAGGAGCGCCAGTGGAAGGAGCACCTTCCATCCCAACTGCATCAACTGATCCATCCGCACCCGTGGAAAGGTCGCCCTCAGCCAAAACAGGAAAAAGACGACGATGACAAATTTGATGACAAACCAGACGATCGGCGGGATGAACGTCAGACCGAAAACAGGGTTCCATCCGCCCAGAAACAGGACTGTCGTCAATGCAGACATTGCGAATACATACACATATTCGGCCAACATGAAAAAAGCGAAACGAAATCCGCTGTATTCCACATGATAACCCGCCACCAGTTCCGATTCGGCTTCCGGCAAATCGAACGGTGTACGGTTCAGTTCGGATACGGAAGCGACGAGAAAGACCAGAAAGCCCAAAAATTGCGGCACGATAAACCACATGTCCGCTTGCGCAGCGACGATCTCTTTCAGGTTGAGTGATCCCGCGGCCATGATCACACCGACCACCGACATGACCAAGGGAATTTCGTAACTGATCATCTGGGCCGCCGAGCGCATGCCGCCCAACAGGGCATATTTGTTGTTGGACGACCATCCCCCGACCATGACGGCAATGGTGGTGATGCTGGAAACTGCCATATAGTACAGCAGCCCCACGGCGATGTCGGAAAAGACCAATGACGGTGTGAACGGAATCACCGCCACGACGGCGAACGCCGGCATAAACGCGAGAATCGGGGCCGCCTTGAACAGCGTGTGATCCGCTTTGTGCGGGACGGTGTCCTCCTTGAACAACATTTTCAGTACATCAGCCACCGTTTGCAGGATTCCCCACGGCCCGACGCGGTTGGGGCCGACACGACTCTGCATCCACCCGATCACTTTGCGCTCAAACAATACGGCCATCGTGACGAACCCCAACAGGATGAACAGCATGACGACGGCCCCGATGGTTTTCCCTATCTCCATCCGCCTCTCCACCTCCTGGAAACGAGCCAAACTTCGTCGGAATCAGCGATCCTTCTCTCAGTTGGATGATGACCAGACACATACTTCGGGGGTGTCTGATCCGGATGACGTGCATCCTGTTCCCGGCTCGCATCACCTGCGTTCTCTCCGGAAGCAGAAACTTGTACGCTTGCAACCGGGGATGCAGGACGCAGGCAACGTACGCTTTGCTCAGAGAAAGTTGCCTGCCATTGTTGGATCCTCTCGTTTTTCCGGTTCTCCGCCGGGTCGGGGTGGAGCAAGTCGCTCATCCGGGTAAACCCTGCCTCTGACGGAATGGCCGGACACTCACTCCCGCCGCGAGCGGAATCTTCTTTTCCCAAGTATGCCGTTCCTGTCGGTTTCCCAATCAAATCTCCGGATCGAGTGGCTCATAATCTTTCCGAAGGGGATGGCCCTCCCAGTGTTCGGGCAAGAAGATGCGCTTCAGATTGGGATGTCCGTCGAAACGGATTCCCAACAAATCGTACACCTCACGTTCGTTCCAATCGGCCCCGATCCACACGGAGGTCACCGAATCGACCCGCGCTTCGTCACGGTCCGTTTTCACCCGGACACAGAGGGAATGACGATGCCGGAACGAGTAGAGATGATAGACCACTTCCATGTGGGTCTCATAATCAACGCCCGACAGATTTTGCAAGTAGTCAAAGGCGAGCGAATCGTCCTCTTTTAACAGACGGGCCACCTCAAGCCATTTCTCCTTTGCAACCACGATCGTGGGCAAATGATGATTGGGCCGATTGATCATGGCTTCTTCCACCGCATCATCCCCTGCTTGTTTCCGGATGGTGTCGACAAACGCATCCAATACGGGTTGTTTGGGTGAAGTTTCCAATGGCTTCTTTTTCTCTTCCGCTTTTCGGGCCGCCGGATTCCGCCCCGCCCCCACCGGTTTGGCTCTGGCCGCGGCTGCCGCTTTCGCGCGGGCGGCTGCTGCGGCTTTCCGCTTGGCATCCGCATCAGCGGCATTTGCGGTTGTATCCTTCACTTGATCGTTTTTCACGGTTTTCTCGTTTGATTCCGTTCGGTGTGTCTTCGGGGATTCCCGATCGACTTCACCACCCTTTTGGTCATCGGAGTCGCTGGCGGAGGCTGGATGGTTTTTTCCTCGCTCTTCCTTGTCCATCACTGGTGGGTGACCCTCCTCCCGGTCTTCGCTTCATATCGGATTTTTTCCTGAAGTTTGTTGATCCCGTAAATCAATGCTGCGGGATTGGGCGGACAACCAGGGATGTAAACGTCGACCGGGACGATCTGGTCAACGCCCTTCACCACCGAATACGATTTCACATACGGGCCGCCGGCCGTGGCACAGGAACCCATGGCGATCACCCATTTGGGTTCCGGCATCTGATCGTACAATCGTCGAAGCAAAGGCCCCATCTTTTTGGTGACGGTACCAGCGACGATCATCAAATCAGCCTGTCGGGGAGAAGCACGGAACATCACGCCGAAGCGGTCCAAATCATAATGGGAACCGCCCGTCCCCATCATTTCGATGGCACAACAGGCCAAGCCAAAGGTCAACGGCCAAAGCGAGTTGCTGCGGGCCCACCCTTTGACCTGCTCCAATGTGGTGGTCAACACGTTGCGCTCCAGTTCCTTTTTCTCCTCCGGCAACAATCCTTCCAGATTTATTTCCATTCCAACACCTTCTTTTTCCAGGCGTAGCATAATCCGACCAACAACAACAGCACAAACACGAGCATTTCCACCAGCGTGAACAATCCGACGCCGGATCGAAGCTCGTGATACACCGTCGCCCAAGGGTAGAGAAAAATCGTCTCCACATCAAAGACGACGAAAAGCAGCGCGAACAGGTAATATCGCACATTGAACTGAATCCAACTGTCTCCCACCGGATCGGCTCCGCTTTCATAACTGATCCCTTTTGCGGGAGTCGGTTTCCGGGGGCGAAGAAGGCTTCCCGCCGTAAACGCGACAAGCGGAAGTCCCAACCCGAGCAAAAAGAATACGGCAAGCATGACGTAATTGGCGGAATAGCCCATATCCAAGGTTACCCTCCAAATGGTCTGATTTTTCATCGTGAGCGTTGGAGTTGCGCGAGACTGCACTCCTTGATCTTTTCTCCAATATGGTACGCCGGCGGCGGGTTTCAGTACCATTTTTATGCTGAACCGATTTATGGTTGATGAAAAAATCCCGTTTTTCCCCATCCCTTCCGATGTAAGCGCTTCATACAACGCGGGAATCGTAATTCCCACTATTTTTTACCCTCATTATAGCAGAATGATTCAAAAGTGTCTAACATCAACTGGTTTTTACTAGATACTCACATTTTATTTTTTTACAAAACTCGGTATTTACATTGCCCATTCCACTTTTCTTGCATCCCTGTCGGTGTTCCTTCATTTAAGGATGAAATGGACAGATCATGATTTTGATTTTTCTGTATGGTATTATTGGGTTATAAAGAATTTGCCATTTTCACCCCGAATTTCGAATAACGGACACACAACTGAATTTCCCTCATCCAACGCGATTACCTCCAATCATTCACAATCGCCAATCAGATTGTCCGGCCTGCGGTGAGATCACCCTCACCAAGAAAGGGGGAATTCTGTGCGCCATTTTTTCACAAAGAAAAACGGGCGATATGCGGGACTGATCGTGATCGGGGGGATTGGCGGCTGGCTGGTGGCATTGACCGATCTTCCCGCCGGGTGGATGATCGGGTCATTGATGGTTTCCGCCATCATGACGTTTTGGAAACCACACTGGTTTCATCCGAACCAGCGAGAGTTTTCGATGTTTTGGCAAAACGCGGGGCAATTGCTGTTGGCGATTGAACTGGGAAAGCAGGTGAACCGCTCGATTTGGCTGACCTTGTTTGAAAACGGCCCGATTATCATCATTGTGTTGATCGTTTCCTTCGGGGCTTCGCTATGCTGTGGTTGGGCTTTGTGGCGATACAGCCGCACGGATCTGCTGACCGGTCTGTTCGCCTCCACTCCCGGCGGGATGTCCACCATGCCGAGCCTGGCAGAAGAAATGGGAGCCAACCCGATTGTGGTAAGTATGGTGCAATTGATTCGCCTTTCTCTCGTGGTCAGCCTGATCCCGCTCTTGGCATTCGCCTTTGTCGGTCACCCTTCCGGGCATGTCGTATCTGCCAGGACAGACAACGGATCATTCTGGGTGACGATTGTATTGACCGTTGCTGCCTGGATTGCGGCCATTGTCGGGAAACGACTGAAATTTCCGGCTCCCTGGCTGACAGGTGGTATGCTGGGAACAGCACTCGCTCAAACGGCCGTCTCCGTCTGGTTCGGGCACGATCTGCATCCCTGGTGGAGTGATGCGCTTTTTTGTGCAGCCCAAGTGTGGATCGGCACCGGCATCGGCATCAAGGTCAGCAGACAACGGTTGATGGAAGTCAAGTCAGCGGCGCTGGTGGGCGGTATCACGTCCTTCCTCATGCTGTCGGTCATGGTGCTTTGTGCGTTCATCATCTCGAAATGGACGAATATCCCGCTGACCACTTCCCTGTTTGCCATGGCACCGGGTGGTGTTGCCGAAATGGCGGTCACATCCATCAGTTTTCATGCAGATGCCACATTCGTCGTTGCCGTGCAGGTAATACGTGTCCTGGCGGTGATCATCATGCTCCCGCCGGTGCTGCGATGGCTGCATCGGATCACATGCAACTCGCACGCTTAAAGCAAAGCCGTCAGACAGACCTTCATTCACCGCAACAGATTGATGACAAAGTCCCAGGCTCCGAATTCCCGTCCTCAGCTACACACGCGTCGGAAATCCGGTTCCGCTCCTCAAGAAGAATATGCTCCCGAGATTGCTGACAAAGTGTTACTCCCGATTCCGGGTGCACCATTTTCCCTCTCGCTCCTGTTTCGCTAGCTCAAAGGTCGCTCGTGGGAAAACGGCCACCCTCTTTTTAGGTAACGGGATTTCTCGTCGGAGCGACTCTGGTTGCCGCTACGGAGCGGCAACCCACGGAGTTTGTCAATACTCCTCCCCAAAATCCGTTAAAAACGCGGTGAAACCAAATCATCCGGACCAAGGTGTGTCTCTGGTCATTCCTTGAAGGGGCAATGTTTTCCCAAGTGCGCGACGATCCGAGCCCGTCCAAGCAGGGGAACCGAAAGTGCAGAAACCGAATCTGCGGGCAATCTCCGTTATGCCAAGCGCAACTGGCCCGCGTCTCGGATTCCAATCGACCGCGATCCTGCTTCCCGATCGTCCCGAAAAGCGGTGCAAACATCCGACACGTCCCGGTGCGAAACCGTTGTGCATGGATGTGGGTTACCATCAGATAAAACGAGAGTCCACGGTGATGTGAAACGGAGGGCAACTGGCGCTTTTGCCGTGTGGAATCAACAGCACACAAAAACTGCCGGTGCAATACCGGCAGTTTTTGTGTTCTCTCCGTTTCCTGTTTATCTCCGGGCCACGTTGAGGCGGTTTTCGGCGCGGCGCAACGCGTATTCCGCGCGTGCACGGTCGATGTCAGGCGAGCTTTCGGCCAAACGGCGCTCGGCCCGTTCCTTGGCCGCTTTCGCCCGCTCGACGTCGATTTCCTCAGCCAACTCCGCCGCCTCAGCCAGCACGGTCACCTTGTCCGGACGCACTTCCAAGAAGCCGCGGCTGACAGCCACTTGGCGTTCGTTGCCATCTTTTTTGATGCGTACGACCGTGACGTCCAAAGGGCTCACAAAGGGAGCGTGCTTGGGCAATATCCCGATGTCCCCTTCAGCGGCCCGGGTGATCACCATCTCCACCTCGTCGGAAAACACTTTCCGCTCGGGGGTGACGATGTCCAATTGAATCGTACTCATGGACACCCGCTCCTTTTACGCATCTTAGGCGAGTTGTTTCGCCCTTTCCACGGCTTCGTCGATTGTGCCCACCATGTAGAAGGCGTCTTCCGGCAGGTCGTCGTGTTTGCCTTCCAGGATTTCTTTAAATCCGCGCACCGTTTCTTTGACCGGCACATATTTACCCGGCATACCGGTGAACTGCTCGGCCACGTGGAACGGTTGCGACAGGAATTTCTCGATCCGACGCGCCCGGGCCACGATCAGTTTATCGTCGTCGGACAACTCGTCCATCCCCAGGATGGCGATGATGTCCTGCAGTTCTTTATACCGCTGCAGAATTTGCTGCACGCCGCGGGCCACTTCGTAGTGTTCGCGCCCCACCACGGACGGGGTGAGAATCCGCGATGTGGATGCCAACGGGTCCACCGCCGGATAAATCCCTTTCTCGGCCAATTTCCGCTCCAGGTTGGTCGTCGCGTCCAAGTGTGCGAACGTGGTGGCCGGAGCCGGGTCGGTGTAGTCGTCGGCCGGCACGTAGATCGCTTGGATCGAGGTAACCGAACCGTGTTTGGTCGAGGTGATCCGCTCTTGCAGCTGACCCATCTCGGTCGCCAGCGTCGGCTGATAACCCACGGCGGACGGCATCCGACCAAGCAGCGCGGACACTTCGGAACCGGCTTGTGTGAATCGGAAGATGTTGTCGATGAACAAGAGCACGTCCTGTCCTTCGGTGTCACGGAAGTACTCCGCCATGGTCAGACCGGTCAACGCCACGCGCAGACGGGCCCCCGGCGGTTCGTTCATCTGGCCGAACACCATGGCCGTTTTGCTGATAACGCCGGAGTCTTTCATTTCGTGGTACAGGTCGTTCCCTTCGCGGGTCCGCTCACCCACACCGGCAAACACGGACAAACCGCCGTGCTCCTGCGCGACGTTGTGAATCAGCTCTTGGATCAAGACGGTTTTTCCTACGCCGGCACCGCCGAAGAGACCGATCTTACCACCCTTGGCGTACGGGGCCAAGAGATCCACGACTTTGATCCCGGTTTCCAGCATTTCTTCTTGGGTGGATTGTTCTTCAAAACTCGGGGCCGGACGGTGAATCGGATGACGCTCTTCCGCTTTCACCTCACCCGCCTCGTCAATCGGCTCTCCCAATACATTGAACACACGGCCCAAGGTGGCTTTGCCCACCGGCACCGAGATCGGCGCACCGGTATCCACCGCTTTCATGCCCCGTACCAAACCGTCGGTGGAGGACATGGCCACGCAACGAACGATGTTGTCACCCAGGTGAACGGCGGCTTCCACCACCAGGTTGATGTCCCGTTCGTCGCTGGACTCCGCTTTGTGTTCGATTTTGATCGCGTTATAAATCTCAGGGAGATGGCCCCGCTCAAACTGGATATCCACGACGGGACCCATCACCTGTACGACGCGTCCAGTGCTCATCAGTTTCCCTCCTCAGCTTCAGATGGGATACACTCATTCCGTACTTTATCCAAACTGCGTAGATCGCAGGGTTGATCAGGACAATGCGTTGGCTCCGGCGACGATTTCGGCGATTTCCTGTGTGATCGCGGCCTGACGCGCCCGGTTGTATTGCAGGGTCAAAGTGGCGATCATCTCGGTCGCGTTGTCGGTCGCATTGCCCATCGCGGTCATCCGGGCACCGTGTTCACTCGCTTTGGACTCCAACAGTGCGCTGAAAATGAGTGTCTCGGCATAGCGCGGCAACAGTTCCGCCAGCACTTCTTCTTCATCCGGTTCATATTCATAGAGGGTCCGGGCCTGACCTTCCAAGCTGATGCTTTCCAACGGAAGCAGTTGTTTTTCCACCGGACGCTGGGTGACCGGGTTGATAAATTCGTTGTAGAGCAGAACCAGCTTGTCGTATTTCTCCTCCGCATAAAACTGCACCGCTTGGCGGGCAATCTGCTTGATGTCCGCGAAGGTCGGCGAATCCGGCAAGCCCACCACTTCTCCGATCACCGGATATTTCCGGCGCTTCAGGAAGTCACGCCCTTTGCGCCCGATCACGAAAATCACATACTCATCCGGGCTTTGATGCCGTTCGCGCACGATTTGCACCAATTTGCGAAGCAGGTTACTGTTGAAACCGCCAGCCAGTCCACGATCCGACGTGATGATCAGGTAGCCGGTTTTCTTCACTTCACGGGCGACCAACATCGGGTGTTCCACAGAGGTGCCGGCTGCAATGTTGGCGATCACTTCGCGCATTTTCTCCGCGTACGGACGCGCCGATTCCACCCGCTCCTGCGCACGGCGCAGTTTGGCCGCATCAACCATTTCCAACGCCTTGGTGATTTGTCTGGTGTTTTGAACCGAGCGGATCCGGCGTTTGATTTCCCGTTTGTTCTTCACGCATCTTCACCGCCTTTCTGCCGACGGCGTCCCGGCTCCGCCCGCATCCGCGAGCGGACCCGGTCACCGTGGGAGTTCGGACTCGCTGTTTATTTTTGCTCCGAAGTGACAAAGCCTTTTTTGAACGTTTCCAAGGCTTTTTTCAGGTTTTCTTCGATCTCTTTGGTCAGTTCCTTTTTCTCGCGGATGCCTTGCAGGATTTCTTTGCCTTCACTGTCCAGATAGGCATGGAATTCTTTTTCAAAGCGGCGAACGTCCGCCACCGGAATATCATCCAGGTATCCTTTGGTCACCGCGTAGATGGAGACGACTTGTTTCTCCACCGGCATCGGTTGGTGTTCATCCTGCTTGAGGATTTCCACCACGCGCTCCCCGCGGGCGAGACGGGCCTGGGTCGCTTTGTCCAGGTCGGAACCGAACTGGGCGAAAGCGGCCAGCTCACGGTACTGCGACAGGTCCAGACGCAAGGTACCGGCCACTTTTTTCATCGCCTTGATCTGTGCGGCACCCCCTACGCGGGATACCGAGATCCCGGAGTTCACAGCCGGACGAATACCGGAGTAGAACAGGTCGGACTCCAGGAAGATCTGACCGTCGGTGATCGAGATCACGTTGGTCGGAATATAGGCGGAAACGTCACCGGCCTGCGTTTCGATGAACGGCAGCGCCGTCAGCGAACCGCCGCCTTTTTCGTCACTCAGCTTGGCGGCGCGCTCCAACAGGCGGGAGTGCAGGTAGAAGACGTCACCCGGGTATGCTTCACGGCCCGGCGGACGACGGAGCAACAAGGACAGCTCCCGGTAGGCGGCTGCCTGTTTGGTCAGGTCGTCGTATACGACCAGCACGTGTTTGCCTTTGTACATGAAGTACTCGCCCATCGCGCAACCCGCGTACGGAGCCAGGAACAACAGCGGAGCCGGGTCCGAAGCCGTCGCGGAGACGACGATGGTGTAGTCCATCGCACCGAAACGACGCAGTTTTTCCACCACACCGACCACGGTGGATTGTTTTTGACCGATGGCCACGTAGATACAAATGACGTCTTGGTCTTTTTGGTTGATAATCGTGTCAATCGCGATCGTCGTTTTCCCCGTTTGCCGGTCACCGATGATCAACTCCCGCTGACCGCGGCCGATCGGCACCATCGCGTCAATCGCTTTGATCCCCGTTTGCAGCGGTTCATGCACCGATTTCCGGTCGATGACGCCCGGAGCTTCCGATTCCACCGGACGGAATTCGGTCGTTTCAATCGGACCCTTGCCATCCAACGGTTGACCCAGCGGGTTGACCACGCGGCCCAGCAGGGCTTCACCCACCGGCACTTCCATGATGCGGCCGGTCCGCTTCACTTGGTCACCTTCGCGGATGCCGGTGTATGGTCCGAGGATAACCACCCCAACATGGTCTTCTTCCAAGTTGAGCGCCATGCCCATGACGCCGTTGGCAAACTCAAGCAACTCGCCCGCCATCACTTTTTGCAATCCGTAGACGCGGGCGATCCCGTCACCAACCTGAATGACGGTTCCGACATCGGAGATTTCGATCTCGGCCCGGTATTGTTCGATCTGCTGCTTAATGAGCGAACTGATCTCTTCCGGTTTGATGCTCATAAACCGTTTTCACCCCTATCTGTCCATATCCGTTCTTCAACGCATACGGGTTCCGCTCAGCTGTTGCTGGAAACGGTCCAGTTTCGTCTTCAGGCTGCCATCGTACAGGCGGTCGCCGACCCGTACAATCACCCCGCCCAAAATATCGGAATCCACCACGTTGGTGATGGAGAGCTCTTTCCCGATCAGTTTTTTGAAAAGGGCAATCAAACGCTTTTGATCTTTGACCGTCATCTTCCGCGGCGTCGTCACAACCGCATCCGCCACGCCGCGCGATTCGTTGGCCAACGCGCGGAATTCCTCCGCGATTTTGCCGATCGCCGATTGCCGTCCCCGGTCGATCAGAAGGAACAGGAGATGTTTCGTCGGCTCCGACAGCTCTCCGAAGATGCGTTCCAACAATTCTTTTTTCTCTTCTTTGGCCACCTGCGGATACGCCAGCCATTGCTGAAATTCACTGTTTTCCTCCAGTGTCCGGACTACGGCAAACAGCTCTTGCTCGACTTGATCCAACAACTGTTTCTCGGTTGCCACCTCGAACAAGGCGCGCGCATACCGTTTGGCTACCACCGATTGACTCATTGCAGTTCGCCTACCTGTTCAAGATAGCGACTCACCAATTTGGATTGCTGTTTGGCGTCCACTTCTTTTTCCAACACTTTGGAAGCCAGGAGGATGGTCAACTGACCAACCTGATCCCGGAGTTCGGCCAATGCTTTTTCCTTCTCGCGAGCAATTTCCTTGGACGCTTCCTGGATCATCCGTTCCGCCCGCTCTTGGGCTTCCTTGATGATCGCTTCGGCTTCCTGCTCTTTTTGCTTCTTGGCCCGCTCCAACAGTTCACGTGCTTCTTTGCGCGCTTTATCCAGCTCTTCGCGCTGCTCTGCGACCAGCCGCTCCGCTTCGGCGCGGTTTTTCTCCGCCGTGTTGATCTGTTCGTCGATATAGGCTTGGCGCTTTTCCATCACACCCATGACCGGGCGAAGCGCAAAGCGAATGATCAAGCCCATCAAAACGAGGAAGGCGACCAACTGGAACAGCATAGTGCCCAATTCCAGCTTTAACACACCAAGTCACTCCCTTCAACCGTGCTGAACGCCACCGGATGCTTGTATGAGTACAGCAATATGCGGGGTAGAGGGTTCTACCCCGCCTTCACGTCTTCACGTCGGAAGTTCGTTATTTGCCCAAAATCCCGAAGAGGACCATGATACCGAAGGCAACGGAGATAACCGGCAACGCTTCGACGAACGCAATCCCGAGGACCATTGGGCCGAACAACTTGGCTTCCGGCTGACGGACCATGCCTTCCAGATAACGGCTGTACACCAAAGCGTTCCCAATGCTGGCACCAAAGGCGGCCAGACCCAACATAATAGCAGCAGCAATCATCAACATGAGCAAATTCCTCCTTCAGGATACTTTTCGGTAAAATTTCGATACTTTTCGGATTCCTCTATTTTAATCTGGTTTTAATCTCCATCGTGTATTAATGGTCATGAGCCAGTTTTTGCCCGATGTAAACAACGGCCAACACCGTAAACACATAAGCTTGGATCGTGCCGACGAACAGCGAATACGCCAGCCAGGGCAACAGCGGCAATGAACCGAACACACCGGCTTTCACCATGATCAGAATCAGCACTTCCCCTGCGAAAATGTTCCCCCACAAACGCAGCGCGTGGGTCACCGGTTTTGCGATCTCATCGATGATGTGCATCACCACCATCGGAGCGAACGGTTCAAAATAATGCTTCACGTACCGCTTGGCTCCCGAGCGGATCCCCATATAGTGTGCAAAAAGTGTGATAGTGACTGCCATGACGACCGGAATGTTGATATCTGCGGTGGGCGATTTCCACCAAGCATAATGCTTGCCTTCCTCGATCCCGAGAGCCGGAATGGCGTGATGCGCTTCCGTGCTGATGTTGAGGATCAGGCCCAGTTGGTTGGCCACAAACAGGAACAAAAAGAGCGTAAAGGCGAACCCCACGTATTTCTCCGCCGTCTTCGCGTCCAAACCGATACGGGTGACGCCACGTATGAATTCAATGAGCATTTCAACGAAATTCTGCATTTTCGTCGGCCGAATGTCCCGTCCACGCGTACCCCATAGAGCGATCAGAAAGACCACGACGCAGGTGACGACGGTCGTGATCATCACGGCTACGTCAAACGTGAGGCCGAACAAATGAATCTTCGGTGTGAGCTCCATCCCATCTCTCACCTCTTTTCTTTGGAAAATTGGCGCTGAGTGTGCCGTAATCCCACGGCGATGAGGAGAATATATGGAACCGGTAACCCCAGCAGGACGGACCGGTAATCGATCCACTCGGGAAACCGGACAGCTAACAACATCGGAAACGCCGCCATCAAAAACCGGTTGACCAAACCTGTTTTGACCCGCCGATTCCCGGACGCGGCGGACGCAATCTGTGCATCAAGGATACGGAGTTTGTGGATGAGGTAGAGGACATTGTACAAACCGGCTACGCCACCCATAAAAAAACCCGCAAAAAACGCCTTCCACGACGTCGTCCACCACAAAAACGAAACGAGGGCCAAGAAGATGGAGGTGAGAATGGCCGTTTGACGGCGGTAGAGGTTTTGCGCGTCCATTTGGAGTCATTCCCTTAATAAAGCCTTGATGGTATAGACAACACTGGCTATACCCAAGATAAACCCCAACAACATCCCCGTGACCAAAAGGACAGGTCGGGTGTGCCAACGTTCATCCAACAGCCATCCCAACCAACTGCCCCCGACTGCCAAGAACACCACTTCCAAGCCAACCATACCAGCGATAGCCATCATTTTCCAGGGATTATCTGTGCTTTCCTTCACAAAATCCCCCTCTGTATACAGTCTCTTGGCAAACAGGCAGGATCCAACGGGGGAGGAAACAAACGATCCTTTTTTGTGCTGCAGATCACCTTTTTTCGGGGTGGCCATATTGTTCCCCGTATATACTATCGAAGCTTCACAACCGTTGTCAACGCTTCCGCAGACGCAATTTTGAACAAAAAGTCACATTTTGATCAACTGATCCAAACGCTGGCGGCAGTTGTTTCTGCAGGGTGAGATGGCAGAGAATCCCTTGTTCAATCCGCTCCAATCGGGGCTGTCAAGATTTTGCCATGATCTGCACCCTCTTTTTCCCTTTCAGTTTGTCCAATATGAGATGTCGATAGTCGAAGCGAACCGTCGTTTTCGCACATCCATCTGCCCTGCAAGGAAGCAGATCCAGGTCGCTTTGTAACGGGGGGCGCGGGGTGCGAGCAAAGTACGCTTCATTCCCGCGCTTTTCCGGTTCTCCGCTCAATGGGCTTAAAAACCGACTTGTCAGGAAAACGGTGCGGCTTGATGAATGACCAGACGCGCTCACTGTCCCATTGCTTTCCCGGCTCACTCCACCTGTGCCCTGCAAGGAAGCAGGCCATGACCGCTCCGACCCGGAGCGCGGGACGCGGCAAAGTACGCTTCGCTTTGAGGCGGTCCGCGATTTCCATCCTGCGCTTTCCGGGTCTTCGCTCGCCTGGGTAACCATTTGCTCCCTTACGGATTTACCAGACACGCCCTAGCCCGCGTTTTCACTCATGGTCCGTTCCTCCGCTTTGTCGGCTCCTAAAAGCCGCTCAACCGGAAAAACATCTCCCCCTGCATAATCATCATTGCGATCAGATTTCATTCCGGGCTTCTCCCTACCATCCGTTTGTTAACCGCATTCTTTCTTTTATTTCGTACCGAAAAGACGGTCGCCCGCATCTCCCAGTCCGGGGACGATGTAGCTTTTCTCATTCAGCTTCTCATCCACCGCCGCAACATAGATATCCACGTCATCATGCTCACGGTGAACGCGTTCGATCCCTTCCGGCGCGGCGATCAAACACATCAACTTCATATTGCGTGCGCCCATTTCTTTCAAGATGCGCAGAGCCGCAGCGGCGGAACCGCCCGTTGCCAGCATCGGGTCGATGACGATCAGATCGCGCTCCCCGATGTCAGACGGCATTTTGGAATAATACTGAACCGGCTCCAGCGTTTCCGGATCGCGATACAATCCCAGATGCCCCACTTTCGCCGTCGGGATCAGGCGCAAAATGCCGTCCACCATTCCCAAGCCGGCCCGCAGGATCGGCACCAATCCCAACTTTTTGCCGGAAAGCACCTTGCACTTGGCCGGCGCTACCGGCGTTTCCACAGTCACTTCCTCCAACGGCATGTCCCGCGTGATCTCGTAGGCCATCAGGGCCGATACTTCTTCCACCAGTTCGCGAAACTCTTTCGTGCCGGTTCGCTTGTCGCGTATATAGGTCAATTTGTGTTGAATCAACGGATGATCAAACACATACACATGTCCCATGATGGTTCACTCCCTTCGGATTCCTTCCACATTGTACAGGTCTTCCGGGCCGTTTGTCCATTTTGAGTCCGATCCTGTCGCGTGCATCTTTTTCCAGAACCGCTCCCCATGCGACCTGCAAGGGAGGTTGCCAAGGCCGCCAGTAACCCGGGGTGCAGGACACGGGCGTACACTTCTTCATTTCCGCGCTTTTTTCGATTCTCCGCTCATTCGGTCTTGAGAACTCGCCTATCAGGGAATGTGTTGCCGCCTGATCGAATGAACATTCCCCAAAAACAGGATATCACCCCAAAAAAAGACTGCCGCATCGTACGGCAGGCACGTTGTTGACAAAAACCGATCCCCGTCTAAGCTCCACATTCAGCGGCAAAATCAGCGCTCTCTCATCCAAAAGAGAGTGGCCGTTTTCACACGAGTGTCCGTTGGGCTGTCGAAAGAGGAGCGAGAGGGAAAACATCACCCGAGAAATCAAGAGCAGTTTCACAGCCGCATCATACGGCAGATCGCTTTTGACAAAGTTCGGCGAACATCATTGTTTCGATTGCCGCTTTTTCAGGGTGGGTCGTTCCCTCCAATCGGGAAAACCCACCCTTGTTTCATTTGGATGATCACTTCATGATGCGGTTTATAACTTCAAATCGGGATACAGCGGGAACTTGGCGGTCAATCGGGACACACGCTGACGCGCTTGATCCTGTGCTTGGGCGTCATCCGGATTTTTCAGGACCAGCGACATGATGTCGGCGATTTCTTCCATCGCTTCCTCATCCATTCCCCGTGACGTGACTGCCGGTGTACCGATCCTGATACCACTGGTGACAAACGGACTCTCCGGATCGAAGGGGATGGCATTTTTGTTGACGGTGATACCCACTTCGTCCAAGAGGTGCTCCGCCTGTTTCCCGGTCAAGTTCAAGTTGCGGACATCGATCAGGATCAAGTGGTTGTCCGTACCGCCGGAAATCAGTTGGAATCCGCGTTCGGTCAGTGCTTGTGCCAAACGGGCCGCATTGTTGACGACTCTGGCCGAGTAATCTTTGAACGAATCGGAAAGTGCCTCGGCAAAAGCCACCGCTTTGGCCGCAATCACATGCATCAACGGACCGCCTTGGATGCCGGGGAAGATCGACTTGTCAATCTGTTTGGCGTATTTCTCCTTGCACAAAATCATTCCGCCCCGGGGACCGCGCAACGTTTTGTGCGTGGTGGTCGTAACAAAATCGGCATACGGAACCGGGTTGGGATGATGTCCCGTCGCCACCAGACCGGCGATGTGCGCCATATCGACCATCAACAGGCAACCTGCTTCATCGGCGATCTCCCGCAGCTTGGCGAAATCGATCGTCCGCGGATAGGCACTGGCGCCGGCGACCAGCAATTTCGGTTTGTGTTCGAGGGCCAGGCGACGCACTTCTTCATAATCGATCCGATGCGTTTCGGGATCGACGCCATAAGCGACAAATTTGTACAACTTTCCGGAAAAGTTGACCGGACTGCCGTGGGTCAAATGACCGCCGTGGGCCAGGTTCATCCCCAGTACCGTATCGCCGGGTTCCAACACGGCGAAATAAACGGCCATGTTGGCTTGCGCCCCCGAGTGCGGTTGCACATTGGCATGTTCCGCACCGAACAGCTTTTTCGCCCGCTCACGGGCCAGATCCTCCACGATGTCCACATATTCGCAACCGCCGTAGTACCGTTTTCCGGGATACCCTTCCGCATATTTGTTGGTCAGCACGGTTCCCAACGCTTCCAGCACCGCACGGCTGACAAAGTTTTCAGACGCAATCAGTTCGATTTTTCCTTGTTGACGGGCCAACTCGCTTGCGATGGCTTCCGCCGTTTCCGGGTCTGTTTGCCGAATGTGTTCCAGCACCGACTTCTCCTCCTTTTTCACGTGCCATTCGTTCACTATCTTATCATGTCCGGCACTTCCGACAAAGTGGAATCAAAATCTTGCCTGCCTCGTGATCCAGTGCGATCAATGTTGCAACGTATAGACGGCACGGGCACCGCCAATCAATTTGGGACGTGTTTTGGCCATCGTCACATGCGCTTCCCCGATCTGCCGACAACTGGGGCGCACCGGTACGGCTACCGGCTTCAAGTGCATGCCGATCAACGTGTCGCCGATGTCGATCCCGGCGTCGGCACGCACACTTTCCACTATGACCGCATCATCCAGATGCCGGTAAGCATAGGCAGCCATCGCACCGCCCGCTTTCGGTACGGGAACGACCGTTACCTCTTCCAAATGAAACCGTTCCATGGTTTCCCTGCGAACCACCAAGGCCCGGTTCAGGTGTTCACAACATTGAAATGCGAGATGAAAGCCGTATTTCTTTTGGGCTTCCATCAATTCTTGAAAGATGGCCCTGGCTACTTCGTCATTCCCAGCGGTACCGATCCGCTTCCCGATTACCTCGCTGGTACTGACGCCGACCACCAACAGATGACGTTCATCCAACGGCTTCCCGGCCATCAATTCATCCACCAGCCGCATCACCTGTCCGGGGGTGAAGAGATCCGGTTTGGTCTCACTCATACCCCGCTCACTCCTCCAACGCTCCAATCTTTTCTACCCGGCGTTGATGGCGGCCTCCCGCGAATTCCGTCTCCAGGAACACCTCCACGATCTCCCGTGCCAGCCCGGGACCGACGACACGCTCACCGATTGCCAACACATTGGCATCATTGTGCTCCCGGCTCATCCGGGCGGAAAAGGTGTCGCTCACCACGGCGCAACGAACACCCTTCACCTTGTTTGCCGCGATCGACATGCCGATTCCCGTCCCGCAGACAAGGATGCCCCGATCGAATTCCTTTTTGGCCACCCGTTCGGCCACAGGCTGCGCATAATCGGGATAATCGACGGAATCCGGGCAATCACATCCCACATCTTCGAAGGCGATCCCCTTTTCTTGCAACCATTGTTTGATTTCCTCCTTCAAACGGTAACCGCCATGATCCGAACCGATAATCACTCGCATTCGACCGCCTCCTGTTGTTCATCCTCTACGATCATAGTATACCCGGTTGCCGCTCTGCGAGGTAGACCGACCTTTCCTGGGAAATATTTTCGCTCGCCCAATTTTCGTCCATATAAAATGCGGGGGCTGTCTCCCTCCCGCTACTGCGACGGTTGGAAAACGGCTCCCGCATTGCATCCGGCTTTCTGAACCACCCATTACGGTATGCGGAATCCGCGTCAGCGGAGAACATCAGCCCCGCTTCGCCGTTTCTCCACGCAGACGGTCAATCAACCGTTTCAGCAGTTCTTCCAACTCTTCTGCGCACCGCTCATACACCTCCACTGATCCTCCAAACGGATCGGCCACATCCAAATCACCCAACCGCTCCTGCAATCGGGTCCATAACCGCTCTTCCCGTTCCCGCAGGGAACGCATGGCATCGTCATCGGACTTTTTCTGTCCCAATGCCTCCATGGTGGCCAGTTCCGCCCGTATTCCGTCCAACTCCCGGATCAGTGCTTCCGTATCCGCGTCGGACAACACGTATTCCTTCAATGTGTACGCCTTTCCGATAGTCTGTGGGTAAAAGGCGGTCAACATTTGTTTGTGTCCCGTGGTCATGGTCAGGATCAAATCAGCCCACTCCAACAGCTCAGGTTGAATCGAGCGCGACCGGTGGTCATGATCGATGCCTTTTTTCTTCAACACCTCAACGGCATGACGGGAAGCAGACATCCCATCCATCGCCGACACGCCGGCGGAACGCACCTCCACTTTAAGACCCGCTTCCCGTGCCAAACGGCGAAACAATGCTTCAGCCATCGGACTGCGACAGGTATTTCCCGTACAAACGAACAAGATGCGTTTCACCCGTTCACCCCCTGTCTTCCCATTATCCATGAATGACGTGGATCATATACATCAAAAACATACCACAGATTGCCCCGCTCAACGCCCACTTGTGATCCAACATCCATGCCCGGGGTGCCACTTCACGCATCATCATCCCCGTCATCACCGTAATTGCCAGCATGAGTCCCACTGCAATCACATCCGGTGCATCTCGCCACCGACCTGTTCCCATCCAGGTCCCGACAGGCAGCGCACTACCGGCAAGGAGACTGTAGGCCAGCACCGTCATGCGGGGTCGGCGCGCCGCCATCATCGGTAAGGCCATGCCGATGCCCTCGGGTACATTGTGCAGTGCCAGCGCGATGACCAGCGCAATTCCCGTTTCCTTGTGGAGATCAAACCCGACTCCGATGGCGGCCCCCTCAGGAAGGTTGTGCAAAATCACGGTGACAGCCATCACATTGCCGACCCGTCTCATCCCATGTTCGGATGACTCAAAAGACGTCGGTGAACTGTGGCGATGAAACAGCAATATCCACAACATGCCCAATGAAATTCCCATCACGACATGCGGCCAAGATCCCCAGATCCAAACCAACGGGAACAGGTGCAACAGCGCCACAAACAACATTGCGCCTGCTGACAACCCCAATGCCGCTGCCAATCCGCGCTCGGAAAGCGGCTTCCCTCTCCCGATCACCATGGCTGCACCCGCTACCGTCGTCAAACCGGAGCACATGCTGAAAAACAGCGCCTCATTCATCCCGAGCGCCCCTTACCATAGGAATTGCACACCCAGATACAACAGGATCGCTCCGCCGAAAATTTCTCCGTATTCCCCGATCCAAGTGCCAGCCCGCCGCCCTGCCGCCATTCCCAAAATACCCAAAGTTCCGCCCGATACACCGGACAACAGCGCGGCGCTGATCATGTTGCTGTGAAACAAACCCAACGATAACCCGGCTGAAAGTGAATCCAGACTGACGCTCAACGCAAACAGGATCATACCCCAAAAAGAATTGTGATGCAGTATCGTACACTCGTCTGATCCCCGGAATCCCTGCACCAACATGTTGACACCGAGAAAACACAACAAGCCACCGCCCACCATCGCGGCGAGATTCCCGACAAGGACGCTGAGATACCGCCCCATTCCCATCCCAAATAAAGGGAGTAACACGTGAAACATTCCGATCACGCCACTGATCATGAGTGCCCTGGAACGGCGGATTCCCCTCAATCCCAATCCCACCCCGAGGGAGAACGCATCCATGCCCAATGCGACGGCAATCAAAATCAAGGTCATCCATTGTCCCCATTGCGGCAAGGAAAGACTCACGTCATCTCCTCCCCCGTGCCTGTCCCGCTTGTCTTCACATGGATATGCGGGCAGAACCGGAAAAAGAACAAAGGCCGGGGGCATGCATGTTTCCGGGCAAAGAAAAAATGACGGGAATTCGGTCCCGTCAGACAAAGCCCCTGAATCCGTTTCCCGTCCCTCTCCATTTCAACAGCCGGAGTGGGCGGGAATTCGGGTCCGCCCCCTATAAAGAGGATGGCCGTTTTCCGCAACCAACGTTGGAGCTGCTGAAAGAACAGCGAAAAAGAAACGGCACACCCCGAAATCGCGGGTGGCCGGAAATCCGTCAGCAATCTCCGCGGGAATCCTCCTCCGCATGGATGATTCGCCCTTCTGCCGCTTTTCGCAGGCGGTTCATCACCGTAAACCAGATTCCGTCATCGGGGAAGGATTCCGCCAAAATATAATCAGCTCCCAATTCGTCAAACCGACGCAAGGCGGCGTACAAACCGCGGGCCACGCTATCGGGTTCGGACCGTTTGCCGCAAGAAACCACCCAATCCGCTTCATAGCGCATCAATCGCTCATCCGTGGTCAGAATGCCGACTCGCCGCCCTTGTGCGGCGGCATCATCGGCCAAACGCTGAATGGTGCGCATCATATCGGCTTCCGTTCCTGTCACCAACCACATCTCGCCGTTCGGGGCGTAGTGGCGGTATTTCATACCCGGCGACCGGGGACGCTGCACTTCCGCTTGCAACCCGGGATCTACACGCACCTCACCGACTGCGTCCTTCAGCGCTTCCAACGGAATGCCACCCGGCCGCAGCAAGATCGGTACCTTCTCCGTCACATCGACAACGGTGGATTCCACACCGACACCCGCCGGACCGCCATCAAGCAACCCGTCAATCTTTCCGGCAAGATCTTCCCATACATGCTCCGCCTCCGTCGGGCTGGGGCGCCCGGAACGATTGGCGCTGGGCGCCGCAACCGGCACACCCGTCTCCTGGAGCAATGCGAGGGCCACCGGGTGGGAGGGCATCCGCACCCCGACAGTATGCAGCCCGGCAGTCACCGAGGGAGCAACCGTGCCCCGGTGAGGAAGAATCAAGGTCAACGGACCTGGCCAAAACCGCTCGATCAAAACCCGTCCGGCATCCGGCAAAGCGGAAACCAGCCCATCCAACTGATCCCGTTCGCCGATATGCACAATCAACGGATTGTCACTCGGCCGTCCTTTGGCCTGGAAGATTTTCATGACCGCTTCATCGGACCTGGCATCTGCACCCAATCCGTATACGGTTTCCGTGGGGAACGCGACCAATTTCCCCTCCCGCAACATGGCGGCCGCTTCCCGAATGCCGATTTCCCGTTTCAATTGATCCACCGAAGCGTGCGGTTGTTCTATGGTCCATCTCCTGGTTTTTACTTGCACTGCCGTCACCCTTTTTCGTCCATTTCCCCTTTCATGATATCATACTCCTCCATGTCCAGCCGCATCAACACGCCCGCATCGGCGCGAATCTGCCGGACATGCTCGGATTCCCGCATTTCCCGGGGCGCCTTGTCCCATTCGACGGGTTGAAAACCCAACGCCAGAAACAGCGGATGAACGGTCTTGGAGAGCAAAAACAAATCTTGCAACTGCAACCGTTTGGCCAATGCCATCGCCGCTCCGAACATGGAAATACCCAGATCAGGGCTCCACGATTTCCGTTCAACCACAAACGAGCGCAACAATCCGGATCGTCCATACACTTCCATCCCCACCGTCCCCGCCAGTCGCTCTTTTTCGGGGGAATCCGGTCTCTCCGCCACCAAAAAGCGTTGTACACGCTCGTCCACACCACCCGTATACAACCCCGCCCCTTCCAACATTTCCACGATGGCGGGGAAGTCCCCTGTCCGCGCCAATCGCACGCGCATGAATCCACCCTCTCCTTTTCCCGTCAATCTATCACTGGAAATCTATGCGCGCCCAAGAAACAATAGAACCCCGCTTCGCTCATCCTTTGCATTTACGAAAGAAAGCCGCCTGAAAACCCAGGCGGCCAAAGAAGTACCTCCAACGCTCCAGACGGGTGGCGTATCAACGCATTCATCTCAATGCGCGTCCCATAATCCGGTGAAAAAATCCTTCAGCGAATCCCACAAGAACGAACGCACCTGTACCGGTTTTTCCTCGGGTTGGAAGGATTCCTGTGCGGGAGCGGCCCACGCTTCATTCGTCGCCATCGCCGACAGCCGCCGCTCCTTGGTTTGTGGGACGGCATCCCCATTGCTCATGTCGACGAAACACAACGGCGGGAACAGAACGCACCACCAATTGTCTCCCTGCCCCTTTCCGATGGTGATGCGCAACGCTTCGTATTGACCGGCGGGATATACCTGGTCACCGTACAGTTTGGTCGGAAAAGCAACCAAGCCGAAATCGACTTTCACCGGGTAGGTATACCCGTGCTGACGAACAGTTCGTTCCGCGATTGACTGAAACAACGGCAGGCGTGAACGAATGGCCTGACGCGCCTCCACAATATTGCGCGGCCGCTGTGCCCACGTCCCGATCTCGGCGATCACGGCATCACGCACCTGCCGCTTCAACCATTGATCTTGCGCACTGTCGCTGTTGGCCAAAATACGCAATCGAATCGCCTGTTTGGGGATAACCGGTTTCTTCTCCCCTTTTTGGGGCGGGGTCGACTGAGCCGCCACGCTCATCACTGTACCGTCTGACAGCTTGTCTCCCGTCCAAAACCAACCCCATGTGCAGAAGACCATAACAGCCAATATCCAGCCATAAGTCCGTAAAAAAGGCATGACTGCCGACCTCCTCCTCATTCTCACCCACCAGTATGGACAGGCCGAGGGAGATTTAATCGCCGTCATGCCGGATTTTTTGGATGTTCGCGCACACGACCCGCGGAATCCCCGCCAAGTCGTCTGTTACATCCACTCGTACCTCCATTGGTAATTGTTGAAGCATCTCAGCCACCGCGTCACTTTGACCCGCTCCCACTTCCATCGCCACCAAAGCCGGATCATCCAACACATCCGGCAACTGCCCGACAATGCGTCGGTAAACATCCAACCCGTCGATACCGCCGTCCAAAGCCAAAACCGGTTCAAAGTCACGCACCCGCTTTGCCAGTGTGGGGATGACATCGCGCGGGATGTACGGAGGATTGGAAACGACCACCTGGGCATGTTTTCCCGATGTGACCAGCGGTTCCAGCAAATCCCCCTGTCGCCACACGATCCGACTTTCGACACCGTGGCGTGCCGCATTGGCTTGCGCCGTCGCAAGGGCTTGGGGGGAAAGATCGATGGCCCACACTTCCCAATGCGGGCGCTCGCACGCCAATGTGACGGCGATGGCACCGCTTCCCGTGCCGATATCCACCACACGAACGGGACGGCGCCCAAAAATCCGATCCGCCTCCGCCAATACCCGTTCCACCAAGATTTCCGTCTCCGGACGGGGAATCAACACCGAAGGATCGACACGAAACGAGCGGCCAAAAAAGGCCTGCTCACCGATCAGATATTGCAGCGGTTCCCCTGCCGCGGCACGCATCACCCACGTTTGGAAACGATCAGCTGCTTCCTCCGGCACGGGTTCGTCCATCCGGGTGAAAAAACGGGTGCGATCCCACTCCAATGCACTCCGCAACAGCAATTCGGATTCGAACCAAGCTGGCTCGCCCTGTTCTCCCAGACGTTCCGCCGCCCATCTGTAAGCCTTTTTTACACTTGAAAAAGCAGACATCCACGTTTCACCTTCTCTTCCAAAACGTCCGCAAACAAAAAGGGGAAGAGACTGCTGAAAAAATCGGTTGTGCCGTTTTCCTCTCGCTCCTTTTTCGACAAGCACAGGTTACTCGCGGGAAAACGCCTACCCTCTGTCAGAGGAACGGACCGAATTTCCCTCGAGCAACTCCGAAGCGCATCTGGTGAATACTGACCTCCTTGCTTTTCCGGCTCGCTCCACCTGCTGCAAGGAAACCAATGATGACCGCTTTGACCCGGTCAGCGCAGGACGCGGGCAAAAAGCGCTTCGCTTTGGGAAAATCGCCCGCGATTTCAATCCTGCGTTTCCCGAGTCCCGCTTACCTGAATAAGCATCGCTCCCTTGCGGAACAGCCAACACGCCCCGGCTGCCGCCACGGAGCGGAGAAGGGAATGGGTGCCCGCCGGCTTGTTGATCAACCTGGTGCATCACCCAATGGGCTGGTGAATGGGGTCAGGCAAGCCTGCACTGCTTCGAGACGGGACAACACGGAAACTCCGGGGAATGGCCCGATCTCCTGCGCTATTCGCCTCACGGCCCAAGGCATCTACAAGCGGGCCTCATTCCGCCTTTTTCAACAGCTCCGCCTGTTCATGCAACGTCAACGCATCGATGATCTCGTCCAATTCGCCGTCCAGCACTTGATCCAATTTGTGCAGCGTCAAACCGATCCGGTGATCGGTTACACGGCTTTGCGGGAAATTGTACGTCCGAATCCGTTCACTCCGATCGCCCGTACCCACTTGGCTCTTCCGGGCATCAGCCAGTTTGGCATGCTCCTCTTGCTGCATTTTGTCCAACAGACGGGCACGCAACACGCGCATCGCCTTTTCCCGGTTTTTGATCTGGGATTTCTCGTCTTGGCATGAGACGACAATGCCGGTCGGCAAGTGGGTGATGCGTACCGCCGATTTGGTCGTGTTCACGCTTTGTCCGCCCGGCCCGCTGGAGCAGAAGGTGTCGATGCGGATATCTTTGTCGTGAATCTCCACTTCCACTTCTTCCGCTTCAGGCAACACCGCCACCGTCGCGGTCGACGTGTGGATGCGACCGCCCGATTCCGTCTCCGGTACCCGTTGAACCCGATGCGCGCCGCTTTCATACTTGAGCCGGCTGTATGCACGATGTCCCTGTACGGAAAAGATGACCTCTTTAAACCCGCCCAATCCGGTGGGATTCGCATCCAGCACTTCGGTCTTCCACCCTTGGCGTTCGGCGTACCGGGTGTACATCCGAAACAAATCGGCCGCAAACAACGCCGCTTCCTCGCCGCCGGCCGCTCCGCGAATTTCGACGATCACGTTTTTCTCATCGTTGGGGTCCTTGGGCAGCAGCAGGATGCGCAAGCGCTCTTCCAACTGTTGCTTGCGGTCGCTGAGTTCGTCAATTTCCGCCTTGACCAGTTCATACATCTCGTCGTCCAATTTTTCCTGCAACATGGCCCGGGCATCGCTCAGTTGTTCGGTTACCCGCTTGTATTCGCTATAAGCCTGATATTTCTCTTCCAAGTCGGCTTGCTCCTTGGAATATTTGCGCAACAACTCAGGATTATTGATCACCCGGGGATCGCAGAGCAATTGGCTCAGCTCTTCGTAACGCTCCCGGATTGATTCCAATCGGTCCAACACGGATGATTCACTCCCAATCCGAAAGGAAATGCCGAGATCAGGTCTCGCATCACTTTATAATATCATACCGATTCTTGCAACGGAATGGACAACCATCATGACGATGATCAAACCGCCCTTTTTCTGTATCGCATGAGCGTTTGTTGGTAAAATAAAGTGGAAACGGATGAACACACCTCGTGCGAAGAAAGGGTGAAACAGTGGAAATCGTCGTTCTCTTGCTGCTATTTCTGCCTCTTTTCGTCATCATGTGGTTTGCCAACCGGGCGGACAGGGCCCGTTTGTCCGACGAAAGCACGGGGACGGTTTGGGCCGTCTTCTGTTATCTGTCACTCGTCCTGCTGCATTTGCTGGTTTTGGGAATGGTGAGCCTGCTGAGCTTGTTGACCTCTCTCGCCGCATCCACTCCGATTCCGTCCGGCATGCCAGGCCCCCGTATCGATACAGCCATGTTGGAAGGGTTGAACCGGGCTGAAGTGGTTGTGATGGTGACGACACTGGCCGGGCTCATCGTATTGTTGCCGTTCGTCCGCCGTCTGATCGCCCGCGTTATTCCCATCGATTCATCCAGTCGGGTTCATGCGGCGGCCTTATCGTTGTCGGCACTGATCTTTGCCTATTTATTGACAACTGTGGCACTCGGCCTGGACAACATCGCCAAGTGGAACGAAGCCGCGCCACGCTCAACCGCCGGTACCGTCTCTTCCATCTGGGCACAGGATATCCTGTTGGCCTTGCTCGCCATGGTCGGGGTAGGCTGGTTGGCACGCCGCCGATTTGGTGACGCTTTGCAACGTCTTGGCATTGTCAAGCCCAGTCTGCGCCAATTGGGATCAGGCGTCGGCATTGGTTTGGCGATGGTGGTCGTCGCTCAGATTGTGGAACAATTACTGTATGCAGCCGGTATCCCCGTCGATCCGCATGTGGAAAAAGTGACCGAGCAAGTGATCGGACCGCTGTTCTCCTCCATTCCGGGCATCCTCACCCTGGGATTGGCGGCAGCACTGGGTGAAGAAAGCCTCTTTCGGGGAGCATTGCAACCACGGTTCGGGATTTTGTTCACTTCCGTTCTGTTTTCGTTTATCCACAGTAATTACGGGCTGTCCATCTCTACGCTGATCGTGTTCCTTCTCGGACTGGTGCTGGGATGGATTCGCCGTCAACACAACACCGTCACGTCGATGGCCGTACACGCCACGTACAACATCACGCTGGGTATATTGGCACAATTTCTTCGTTGAACAACAAAGGACCGGTGATCCGGTCCTCAAGTCGTTGACAAAGTTCGCGGGGTCCGATTCGCTCCGTCACGACAACGAGCGTCGACGACGGGAAATTCGGGCCCGCTCCCCGAAAGGCGGGTGGCTGTGTTCCCGCAGGCGACCTTTGAGATAAGTGAGACAGTAGCAAACAGGAAAACGTCAGATCGCTTCAGAACCGCCGATCCGGTCCTTTGACGCTCACGACCGAAACGGATTGAGCCATTCCAACCAGCCACTTCGCCAACGCACGTGGATGCGGTAACGGGGCACGGCCACCGACAAGCGGCGGTATACCTCCTGTTTGACAGCCGTTTTCTCGGCTGCTGTTAAGCCGGGTTCGGGCACGATGGAGACGTGTGCATTGCCACCCAATACCTCCACGGTGGCGTCACGGACTCCCCTCACCTGCTTGGCCATCCGGGCCAGACGATGCATATCGCCTGTCACTGTATGCGTGTACCAGTCACCTACCCTCAGATTGGGATTGGCGTTGGTGATGCCCATATAACCGTCATCCCGGTTGAAGCGATGAGCCTCGTTTCGATTCGCGGCCCGCTCGTAAGTAACATGACCCGCCCCGTTTTTCGCCGTGCCTTCGCGATTGGCGGGTCCACATGATGTGCATACCAAACTGAGTAAGACCAAACTCCCGATCCACCAGTCAATCCGTCGCATTCATACCCACCTCCTGGGAGTAGTGTGCGCAATGCGACGGAAAATTAGTGGTCGGCCTCAGGAATGTGTCACCATGCGATCCGCTTCCACCACTTCGTGGCAATGGCGGCAACGCGCCTCATACTGCTCCTTGGCCCCAACCTGAATCACCGGCTCTTCCGAAGAAGCGGGCTTTCCGTTGACCAAACGCTGGGTCCGCCCGGCAGGCCCGCCACATTTTACACAGATCGCCTGCAATTTGGTCACATACTCAGCCAAGGCCAACAAGGTGGGAGTGGGGCCGAACGGCCGCCCGCGGAAATCCTGGTCCAATCCGGCGCAAATCACACGCACACCGCGATCGGCCAACTGCTGGCAGACGTCCACGATTTCATCTTCAAAAAATTGAACTTCATCGATGGCGACCACATTGACATCATCCGTCACTTGTTCCATGATCGCCTTGGCGCTCCGAACCGGAACTGCCGCAGTATGTACGCCGTTGTGCGAAGTGACCGCCTCCGGGTGATAACGGTCATCGATCGCCGGCTTGAACACCTCGACTTTTTGTTTGGCAATGCGCGCTCTCCGTACGCGTCGGATGAGTTCCTCACTCTTGCCCGAAAACATGCCCCCGCAGATGACTTCGATCCACCCTTCCCTGTGCCGAACATGATGTTCCATCCATTCTTCTCCTCCAGGTCTGGTTTGAAGTCGCGAAGACTATTGTATCACAGTCCGCTCGTCACTTTTGGGGTTCGCAACGCAAAAATCCCTGACAACTCCTGCCACCGGATTGACCTCTCATTGTATTCCCGATGAGGGCATCCGGTTCCTCCGTGACAAAAAGAAAACAGGCAAGCGTCTCGGCTTGCCTGTTTCGAATCCCGTACGGATCAGTTGAGGTTGTATTTCTTTTTGAACCGGTCCACACGTCCGCCCGTGTTGACCATTTTTTGTTTCCCCGTGAAGAAAGGATGACATTCCGAGCAAATGTCCACACGGAGGTTTTCCTTGGTCGAACCCGTTTCAAAGGTGTTTCCGCACGCACAGGTTACTTTCGTCAATTTATATTCGGGATGAATCGCCATTTTCATTTACTCTCACCTCTTTTCCAGCCGGCTGTTCACATGGCGAATCGGCTTCCGCACATAAACACGAGCTATTATAGCACGATCACCCCATGCTTGCAACCGGCAAGAGGTGCCATCCATCGGTTGCGGGATCCCTAACTGCCCCACCGAGGAAATGTCCTGATTGAACACAAGAGTGAAAAGAAATATATCGATGATTCCCTTCGTTTTATGGAAGAACGCTTAATGGATTAATCGGCTTGTCGCCTCGGCGCACTTCAAAATGAAGATGAACGCCTGTAGCGTGACCGGTCTGTCCCATGTATCCCAATGGTGAACCGGTTGCCAAAAATTGACCTTTTGAGACCGTGATGCGACTCAGGTGCGCATAATAGGTCACCCAGCCGTTCCCGTGGTCGAGTATCACCAGATTGCCATACCCGTTGGCATAGCCCGCCCGTGCCACGACCCCACCCCACGCCGAGCGGATGACACAACGTTGGCGCTGTTCATTCCATATATCGATGCCGGTGTGCATCCTTCCGTTCCGCCATCCGTAACGGCTGGTGATTTGTCCTACGACAGGCCATCGAAACGAAATGACCCCCTGTGAAACTTGCGATCGACTGGCCAACTGCACTCCTGATTTCGACTTGACCGCCACTTTCACCGTTTTCTTTTCGGCCGGAGGTGACGGTATCTTCAATTGGATGGGCATGGCGAGCACTTGACCCACATACACTTCTACCGACAGATCGACATGGGGATTGAGCCTTCCGATCACTTCCGAGGTGGTTTTGAACTGTTCGGCCAACGTCTTTAACGTTTGGCCCTCCTGAACGCGTATCCACTTTTTGGACAACGGGAGTTTCAGCTTCTGCCCCACCTTCAGTCGATTGGCATCCGGAAGACGATTGAAAAGGGAAACGCGTTCAAACGGTAAGCCATATCGTTTGCTGATACTGTAAAGCGTATCACCGGTCTTCACTTCATATAAAAGTGGCTGGAGTTTCTCTTGGGCAGCCAGATTCCCCTGCGCAATCGTCACTATGGGACTCATATACTGAAACAATACCTGCTGTGCCACATGTTCTTTGGCCCATTGCGGCGTTTTGGGCTGAAGGTCCATCGCCGCGTGAGTGGTTTGCGTCTCACCCATCATCCATCCGGCTGTTGCGATTGACAATGAGGAAGCCAACCATGCGGTTTTACCCGGCATCACATCACCTCGCATTTTGTTGATCGGGAAATTTCATCCCAACCCATGTTTATGCGAGGAGATGCGATTCTATCACCCGATATGATCCGTCAGTCTCAGGAAGCCGTTGTGGAACGACGCGGACGCGGTTCCAGCGTGGCCAAAAACTCCGCATTCGTCTTCGTGCTGGCCAGTTTGCGGAGGAATGCTTCGATATATTCCGGCGTATCCTGCATCGTTTTCCGCAACATCCACAATTTCTCCAGTTCCGATTTGCTGAGCAACAACTCTTCGCGACGCGTACCGGAACGACGGATGTCGATCGCCGGAAAAATCCGCCGTTCGGCCAATTTTCGGTCCAGATGCAACTCCAGGTTTCCGGTTCCCTTGAACTCTTCATAAATCACATCGTCCATCCGCGATCCGGTATCGATCAACGCCGTCGCCAAAATGGTCAGGCTCCCGCCTTCTTCTATGTTGCGAGCGGCACCGAAGAACCGCTTGGGACGATGGAATGCTGCCGGATCGATCCCGCCGGACAACGTCCTTCCGCTCGGCGGAATCACCAAATTGTACGCCCGAGCCAATCGTGTGATGCTGTCCAACAGGATGACCACGTCTTTTTTGTGTTCCACCAGACGTTGAGCCCGTTCCAACACCAGTTCAGCCACTTTGATATGGTTTTCCGGCACTTCATCGAAGGTGGAGCTGACCACTTCCCCTTTGACGGAACGCTGCATGTCCGTCACTTCCTCCGGACGCTCGTCGATCAACAGCACGAACAACTCAATATCCGGATAGTTGGTCGAAATGCTGTTGGCAATCTCCTTCAACAACATGGTTTTACCCGCCTTGGGCTGTGCCACGATCAATCCGCGCTGACCCATTCCGACCGGGGCGATCAAATCCATGATGCGGGTAGAGAGCTTGTCCGGGCTTGTCTCCAAGAGGAGCCTGCGTTGGGGATACAGAGGAGTAAGTGCGGGGAAGTGCAATCGTTCTGCCGCCTGTTCCGGGTCCATACCGTTGACGGCTTCCACGTGCAACAGGCCGAAATACCGCTCATTTTCCTTCGGCGGCCTCACTTTCCCGGATACCAGATCCCCGGGTCGTAAATCAAACCGACGGATTTGCGAGGCGGAGATGTAGATATCTTCGGAAGACGGCAGATAATTGATCGGCCGTAAAAAACCGTATCCCTCGGGGAGAATGTCCAACACGCCTTCCATAAACATGAGTCCGTCCCGCTCCGCCTGTGCTTTGAGAATCGCAAATATCAGCTCTTTCTTTTTCATTTGGCTGTAATACGGGATCTGATACTCTTTCGCCAGTTTGTACAAGTCCGTCAATCGGCGATTCTCCAGATCGCTGAGCGACATATCCATCGCCATCATTCACCACGCTCTTGATATTTGATATTTTGCTGTGCGTCCTCCATCCATCATAACCGGATAGACGGAGGACTATTCCATCTTTCTATTGTGACGTACTCCCCCGACTAAATCCAGAGGGATTTTCAATCGTTTATTCTACAACAAAGTTCGGCTTTTTCTCCAATCGATGTTTGGCCTCGATGAAACGAACCGTACCCGTTTTGGCCCGCATGACCAACGAGTGGGTGGTCGCGGTGGTGCCTTTGTAACGGACGCCGCGCAACAGTTCACCATCGGTGACACCCGTGGCGGCAAAAATGGCGTCGTCCCCCTTTACCATATCTTCGAGCCGTAATACTTTGCTCGGGTCTTCGATGCCCATTTTCTTGCACCGTTCCAATTGCTCCTCATTTTCCGGCAACAGGCGCCCCTGAATCTCGCCGCCCAGGCATTTCAGCGCGACTGCCGCCAATACGCCTTCGGGCGCCCCGCCTGAACCGAACAGAATATCCACACCGGTGTCGGGGAATGCCGTATTGATCGCCGCGGCCACATCTCCGTCAGAGATCAGCTTGATCCTCGCACCTGCGCGCCGTACCTCTTCGATCAACTTGGCATGACGTGGCCGGTCCAGGATGACGGCCACCAAATCTTCCATGTCTTTGCCCAATGCCTGAGCCACCGCTTTCAGGTTGTCCTTCACCGGCGCGTCGATGTCCACCTTTCCCACTGCCGCCGGACCGACGGCGATTTTTTGCATGTACATGTCCGGGGCGTGCAGCAAATCACCGCGATTGGCCACCGCCACGACGGACAACGCGTTCCACAAGCCCTTGGCGACGATGTTGGTCCCTTCCAAAGGGTCAACGGCCACATCCACTTCCGGCAAGTAACCGAGACCCAAACGTTCTCCGATATACAACATCGGCGCCTCGTCCATTTCCCCTTCACCGATCACGACCGTGCCACGCATCGGGATCGTGTCGAAAACCTTGCGCATGGCAGTGGTCGCCGCTTCATCCGCTTCATCCTTTTTTCCGAATCCCATCCACCGTCCACTGGCGATGGCCGCCGCTTCCGTCACGCGCACCAATTCCATCGTCAAACTGCGTTCCATCCTGTCAACCCCCTGATCCATTCTTCATTCCATTCTGCGGTGAATACGCTTCCGCAACGACGGAACTCTCCGATACTGATTGATCCGTTTCCATGGGAATCATCGGTATAATGTAGCACAATTCATTTATATGTTACACTATTTTTGCGGAAGTGCGAAGAACAGGATAAAAAATGGACAGAAACTGGAAAAAATCAAGGGGGTTGACCACGTGACGGGCAACTGCCAATATGATACCGCCTCTTCAGAAGAAGTTACAGGTCCGTCCGGGGATTTTTCAGAGATAAGGAGAATCATTTTTTAACGTACGACCAGAACCCGGATCAAAACGGAGGTGAGAGACTCCCCGGACGCCGGGAGACGGAATAAATGCGGGATGTCCTGCTTACGACCGCCAAATTTCCGCTCCCAACGATCTTAATTTCTCCTCCAGTCGCTCATATCCTCTATCGATGTATCCCACTCCGGCAATTTCTGTTTCTCCCTCCGCCGCCAGCCCCGCAATCACCAATGAAGCCCCTGCCCGCAAATCGGTCGCAGTGACGGAGGTGCCGTACAACGGTGTCGAACCTTCCACGATCGCTGTCGTGCCCGCAACACGGATCCGGGCACCCATCCGTGCCAACTCAGGCACCTGCTTGAAACGGGCGGAATAAATGTTTTCCGTCACCACACTGACCCCTTCGGCCTGCGTTAACAATGCGGTAAGGGGTTGTTGCAGGTCAGTGGGGAAACCGGGATACGGCGCCGTTTTGACGTCAACAGCCCGATAGCGGCTGCCGCCTTGTACCCAAACGGTTTCATCGTCCTCCCGCACACGCACTCCCATCTCCCGCAATTTGGCCGTAAGCGGTTCCAGGTGTCTGGGGATCACCTGCTCGACGCTCACTTCGCCTCTCGTGGCGGCGGCGGCGATCAAATAGGTACCCGCTTCGATCCGATCAGGAATGATCGCGTGACGGCATCCTCTCAAACGGGACACGCCACGGATGCGGATCACATCCGTTCCTGCTCCTTTGATCTGTGCTCCCATGGTGTTCAAAAAGGTAGCCACGTCCACGATTTCCGGCTCCTTGGCCGCATTTTCGATCACCGTGACCCCCCTTGCCCGGACGGCGGCCAACATAATGTTGATCGTTGCCCCGACACTGACGACGTCCAAAAAGATACGGGCACCCGTCAACTCCGGGGCATGAACATGCAAAATTCCCCCCGACTGTCGCACGGTTGCCCCCAGCGCCCTAAATCCCTTGATGTGTTGGTCAATGGGGCGCGGACCGAGATCGCACCCGCCGGGCAGGCCGATCGAAACTTCCCCGAAACGCCCGAGCAAAGCTCCGATCAGATAGTAGGAAGCCCGCAATTTTTTTACCTTGTTATCCGGCAACGGGATGGGTGACAACCGACTCGGATCAACGGACAAGCACCTTCCGTCCTTCGTCACCACAGCACCGAGATCACGCAATATTTCGGCATATACATCTACATCGCGAATCTCGGGCAAATTCTCGATCTCGCAACCGGACTCCGCCAGTACCGTCGCCGGTATGACGGCCACCGCGCTGTTCTTCGCCCCGCCGATTTGCACGCGGCCGATCAGCGGACGTCCGCCTTTGATTTTCAAGGTCTTCATCAGCATCCGTCCCTTTCAGTCCCGTCTGATCAATCCGTTCTACGGGGGAGCCTACCCTTTCGCTGCAGTAACACCTTGGGAGAACCGCTTCCGTCTCGAAAAAGGCTCCGGCGGTCAGCATCGCTGTACCGCCGGATATCGTTGCATCAGTTCGACGAAACGATCATGCTTTTTGATGTTGCTTCGCTTTTTCCCAATCCGCCAAGAACCGCTCAATTCCCTGATCCGTGAGCGGATGTTTGGCCATCTGCTGCATCACTTTGAACGGCATGGTGGCAATGTGCGCACCACTTTGGGCAGCCAGCGTGACATGCACCGGATTGCGAATACTGGCAGCGATGATTTCGGTTTCGATCCCGTGCAGATCGAAAATCTCGGCGATCTGCCCGATCAGTTGACTGCCGTCATGGTTGATATCGTCCAATCGGCCGATGAACGGACTGACATACGTCGCTCCGGCCCGGGCAGCCATCAGTGCTTGGTTGGCGGAGAACACCAACGTGACATTGGTCGGAATCCCTTTTTTGGCAAAGTGATGGACCGCCTTCAGCCCTTCCGTCGTCATCGGTACCTTGATGTTGATCCGATCGGACAACGCGGCCAACGGCTCTCCTTCCCGGATCATCCCTTCAGCATCCAGACTCAGCACTTCCGCACTGACCGGACCGTCGACGATCTGCAGGATTTCTTTGAGCACCTCGACGAAATCGCGTCCTTCCTTAGCCACCAAACTGGGGTTGGTCGTCACACCGGACACGATCCCCCATGAAGCAGCTTCACGGATTTCGTCCACATTGGCCGAGTCAATGAAAAATTTCACCACACTCATCTCCTTGTGTCATCGAAATGACAACGACATCCCCCATCAGGCTTTGCCGGCGCTGCCGAACAGACGGATTTTGCCGCGGACGACCTCCACCATCGCGTCGCGAGCCGGTCCGAGGTATTTGCGCGGATCGATCACGTCCGGTTTGGCATTCAGGATTTCCCGGATGGTGTTGGTACAAGCCACTTGGTTCTCGGTGTTGACGTTGATTTTGCCGACACCGAGCGAAATCGCCTTGCGAATCGACTCGTCCGGCACACCGGAACCGCCGTGGAGCACGATCGGTGCCTCGATGTTTTTGCTCACTTTCTCAATGATGTCAAAGCGGATTTTCGGTTCCCCTTTGTACATTCCGTGTGCCGTACCCACAGCGATCGCCATCGCATCCACTTTCGTTTCTTCCCAGAAACGGATGGCGTCATCCGGGTTGGCCAGTTGCGCATCTTCTTCATCGACGCTCAGATCGTCTTCCACCCCACCGATCGTTCCCAGCTCGCCTTCTACGGAAACCCCGACGGCATGGGCCGCTTTCACCACTTCTTTGGTCAGACGGATGTTCTCTTCCAGCGGATAGTGGGAACCGTCGAACATCACGGACGAGAAGCCGGCCTGGATACATTTCATCACCATTTCAAAACTGCTGCCGTGATCCAAGTGCAGCGCCACCGGAACTCCCGCTTCCTCCGCGGCCACCCGAGCGAGCGCCACCACGTTTTTCAGACCCATATATTTGATGGCTCCTTCACTGGCGCCGAAAATGAGCGGGGAACGCTCTTCTTTGGCTGCTTGGATGATGGCTTGCGTAAACTCCAAGTTGTTCATGTTGAATTGCCCGACAGCAAAGCCTTCCCGTTTCGCGCGAGGCAAAAATTCTGTCATAGGTACGAGTGGCATAATGATCCTCCTCTGTCTTGCTTCCTTGATATTCCTCTGCCATTATAACATTCCCGACAGAAAAAGGGGATTCCCGTCAACGACGAATCCCCAGTTTCATCCGCGCCTCGTCGGGCGTGGCGATCTCCCGCCCCAGCTCCCGGGCGATGCGTACCACACGCGCCACCAACTGAGCGTTCGTCGCCAACTCACCCTTTCGGTAATAAATATTATCTTCCAAACCGACGCGAACATGCCCGCCCAATACGATCCCCAATACTGACATGGGCAATTGCGCCCTGCCGATACCGGCGACGGTCCATGTCGCCCCTTCCGGCAGTTGGCGGATCAGATGCAGGAGATGATCGGCCGTAGCCGGGATGCCCCCCGGTACACCCATGACAAAATCGAAATGAAGATGACCCGTAACCAGTCCTTTTTTTACCAATTTCAGTGCATTGTCAATCATTCCCACATCGAAAATCTCAAACTCGGGGCGAACACCGTATTGCTGCATCGTTTCCGCGAATCGCTCCACCATCTCCGGCGGATTGAAAAACACATCCCGTCCGAAATTGACGGAGCCCGTTGTCAATGTGGCCATTTCCGGTGCCAGCGTGACCGGCTGCAGCCGCTCCTCCGCACTCATCCCCACAGCCCCGCCCGTCGACACCTGCACAATGATGTCGCAACGCTTGCGGATTTCCTCGATGGCCTGACGGTACAACTCCCTGTCCTGACTGGGCTTGCCGTCTGCATCGCGCACATGGATGTGCGCAATGGCGGCTCCGGCGGCATGCGCCTCAGCCGCAGCGATGCCGATTTCCTCCGGTGTGACAGGCAGATGCGGCGTATCCTCGCGGGTTACTTCGGCTCCGACCAGTGCGGCAGTGATCATCAGCTTGTCCATGTCACAGCCCCCCGCGTTGACGATCTTTCGGCACGACGCAAGTACCTGTGGCTCTGGTCACGACCAACGGTTTCGTCAATACCCGCGCCGCGGAAGGGACCTTGGGATCGATGTTGCCCTCAATCACTTTATAGGCGGTGAAAGTCATTTTGCGGGATGTATTGCCCACTTTCTCGATCGTTCCCACCGCTTCGATGAAATCGCCAGCAAAAACGGGAGCCAAAAACTCAACGGATTCATACGCCACAAACACCCCTTCGTCCCCGTCATGACGGATCAACAGTTCGGTCGCGACATCGCCAAACAAAGCCAAGATCCGGGCACCGTCAACGAGATTGCCGCTATAATGCGCATCCGCCTGCGACATGCGCACACGTATCGTTGCCGTGAGGTTACTCATTGTTGCCCTCCTTCAGATTCGGCCAAAAAAAAGGCGCCTTTCATCCCTTCCGGCCGCCTTCAAAGACGGAAATGTCCGGCTGATTGGCCCGTTTTCCCGCCACTTGAAAGGCCCGCAGCAACCGAAGGGAGTCAGAGTGCCTCCGGTGATCCCGCGTGTGGATTGTCAAGACGCCAACTGTTTAATTACCTCTGAACGAAGCTCTTCGATATCAAACGGCTTGGTAAAATGGGCAAGCGCCCCCAGTTTGGATGCTTCTGCAACCATATCCAGCTCGCCGTATGCCGTCATCATGATCACTTTGGCCGTGGGATGGATCGGGCGCAGCTGACGCAAGAGTTCGATACCGTCCATACCCGGCATTTTCATGTCCAACAAAATCAGATCCGGACGCTCGCTCTGAATGATCTCCAAAGCCGCTTTGCCATCGGCGGCTTGATAGATGGAAAAACCGTCCCGTGAAAACACTTCTTTCAACAGCACCCGTATGCCGTATTGGTCATCTACCACCAATACCTTTTTATTCGGATTGGACAACTACCGTCCCTCCTTTACCTTCTCCATGCTCAGGGGCCGCCAACATTCCGCTTCCATCAGAGTTGATCCTCAGTGTCGGCACCCTCGTGTTGCCGTCGGCCTGGTTTGCCATGACTCCCTTCCATTCACCCCCTTATCCCGGGTACGGCCTGCATCATGGATGGAAATCCGGGAATCATCCATCTCCAAGTCCTCACATGACCCGACACCCCGGGATCGATCCGGCCGGTCCGACATTCTCGGAATCCGCGAGGATGCCCCAAGTTGCACACGGGTTACCCGATAACGGTTTCATTGTTATATTTCGTGTCCACTGCATCCGATTCCTGCCGACCGCATCCAAAAAAAGCGCAAGAAAAAAGTTCTGCCGAAGCAGAACGTCGGAATCCTTGCGGGGAATCCTTCTTGGTCTCCACATTCAGAGCAATTGTATGCCAATGACTGAGACGACGGCGATCACGATTCCGAGTGAGATAAAGATGATCGGGATGGCGTGTCCTTTCTGATCCATATGCATAAAGGTGAATAGTTGGAGAACCACTTGGATGCAAGCGAAAAAGACAATCAAGGGAACAACGATCGCCATCGGAAGCAGTTTCATTCCCACGGCGATAAATGATGCCGCAGTCAGCACCAACATCCAAACGAATGACCAAACGTGTTTGCGGACACTTTCGTGTCTGTCGGCGCGCGTCTGACTCCCGAGCCGCGCTTGCGGTTTCACTTTTTCCTCTCTCCCTTCGCCCCGTATGACCGGATGTTTTCGCTTGCAGTTATCCTATTAGTTAAAATCATCAGAGTATTCTATAGTCATTATATGGGTAGTACGCTGTAAATGGCAATACTTCCTTTCATATTTTGGACAAAATTGAACACTCCCTCCGCCTACGAGGCGGGGGATTCTCGGGTA